>NZ_JBQKLN010000042.1:0-34936 GCF_052116205.1 Prevotella sp. Sow4_E9_plate
GATGGAGGGCTAAATTGCGTATTCTTGTCTCAAAATTAGAAAAATGATGCCGCCGTGCAAAGGTACAACATTATTTTGAGATTTGCAATACGGAGTTGAGCGGATACTTACGTAGTAACTGCTGCGTCGGGACGCATTTTCAGACCCATCGTGAGGCAAAAATAAACGCAGGCAAATCCACTTTGCCTGCGTTTGTTTTTTCAGTTTCTTTACGTCTTAATGTTCCAGATACAAGCCGTTCAGCTTTTCCAGGAACACACTCACTTCATCGTTTACCAACTCCATGAAACCATGGGTCTTACTATTGGAAACTCCAGGATAAGGAGTGTAGTAATGCTCATTGATAGGTTCTCCTGCGTTTCTGCCGAAAATCAGGTAAGCGATATGATGCTGTTTAAGTTCCGGCAGGAGTATATCAGCGAAGAGGCTGGAATCACCGATGGATTCGATGCCCGTTGTCATACCAAACGCATTGTTGTGCTCTTGTGCAAAAGGCAAAGCCTGAGCCACGATGTCCTTGATACTCTTCTGATAGAGGGGGAGATTGATGGCATCCTTAGACTGGAGATAAGTGATGTTGATGACATCAATATTGTGGTCTGGATAACGTTCCATCAGTTTCTTGCCTGGCTGGTAGGTCTCCGAATAACCGTAAACCACATTCGTTACTTCCTCATCTGATAAGCAGTCCTGTATCTTCTGATAAAGCTTACTGTAATCTTCCGCACTCAACTGACAGTACCATGCTTTGCCGTCTATCGGAAGGAGATTGAGAATCACCGGAGCCTTGATGCCGTAACCATCTTGCAAGGTATCAAGATATTTTGCCACTTGCTGGGTGTATTCTTCCAGTTTGTCTTCATCTCCGTTGTAGTTCGGCATTGTCCAGTTCATGATGAGCAAGCCTCCCTTGCGGAAGTGATTGAGCACATCTTCCCGGATTGCCTTGAATGGAACTCCGTCTGCATTCTGCTGCTTTCCGCTCTCGATGCCGTCCAGTTCATAACCGTTGGCTGCTGGTCGGTAACCGCAGAGTGCCTTCATGTCGCAGCGGTCGCTATCGCATTCCCATCTGTTCCATCCCATTCCGCTTAGGGTGCCGTACATCTGTCCGATGAGGGTTCCCTTGTTGGCGAAAGCCTTGAGGTTGGTTTTCAGATTCTCTGTGCGGGTAGTAAGACCGCTCATGGCAATCTCATCATACGATTTCTTTTTCTTTTCACCGCAGGATGAGAGAGCCATGAGTGCTGCAAAAATCAATAATAAATATTTGATACTCATCTTCTTTTATTCGTTATAAGCCTTCTTCATGGCTTCTACCACGGTAGGCAAGGTCCACTGTGGCACACTTCTGTCTGTACCGTCGAAGATGCTCATCCAGTAGAAGGTGGCTACGCCGTATGCCTTTGCCTGCTTCACGATGTCGGCAGCCTGGTCGGCAGCAGCCTGAATCTCGCTGGCAGAACTGTTCTTGCTGACGCTCTTGCTTCCATGAGTACCGTATTCACCGATGATGCAAGGAATGCCCTTGCTGATGAACTTTCTGTTCAGACGGGTGAACATATCAGCGATTTCCTTGCTGCAGGAAGCATCCCACTTGCCTTTGGCAAACCAGTCCCATGGTGAGTAGGTGTGAACTTCTACTGCGATATGGCCATCCACCTTGTCGGTAGGGATGGCGAGGTTGTTCAATACGTCGTCACCATTAGCTGCAGCATAGGTATTGATGATGAGGTTGCGGGTCTCGTTGTTGCCACCGGTAGCACGTACTGCATTCACGAAACTCTGGGCATATCCGTTCAAACCCTTATAGCTGCTTGCGCTCTTTGGTGCATTCCAGGTGTTGTCGGCATCAATCATCTCGTTGTAACCTTCGAACACCAGGTGCTGGTCGTAGTTCTTGAAACGGGTGGCAATCTGGGTCCAGAGATATTCAAACTTCTCCTTGTTCTCCTTGTAGTTGGCTTCATCAGCCTTGATCCAGTGCTTCACATCCTTATCGTCTGCACCTGTATCATGGTGAACATTCAGGATGCAGTACATTCCGTTATCAATGACGTAATCTACGATTTCCTGTATTCTGTTCATCCAGGCTTCATCCACGGTTCCGTCTTCCTTCATGTGCTGGAACCAGGTAACTGGGATGCGGACAGAATTAAAACCGTTCTTCTTCAGGAAATCTACCATCGGTTTGGTGGTAGGAACCTGTCCCCAAGCTTTCTCGAAATCAGTAACCGAGTTGCTGTTCATGTTCATCCACATGGCAACCACATCTGTACAGTTGCCGAAGTTGGTACCGATGCCCATGTTCTTTACTGCATCCACAGCACTTTCCTCTACGTAGTTGGCATTCAGGTTTACCTGGTCACGGGTAATCACGTTCTTGCTGCTCAATGCTGCCTTCCACCAGTCGTTGGATGGCATGCTGCTTCCATACCAAGGCATGAAGAAGCTCCATTTTGCACCGGCATTCCATGCCTCATCGATGCCGGCGGTAGCTGTGTTGCTCTTATCATCAGTTCCGCATTCTGCCAGGGCTACGAGCTTGCCAGGATAGCGTGCCTGAATCTCCTTGAACTCCTGTGCCTGCTTGACAGCATCATAGCCATAGAGGTCGCGGCCGATGATATCTACATACTTGTCGCCGGGATACCATTCGGCATCATTGTCATAGGTATTGACATCGCCATTGTAATTCTGTGTGGTCCAAGCCCAAATCAGGTTGTGGATTCCCTTGCTCTGGAAGTAGTCGAACATGGTCTGCCAAAGCTTCTTGTAGGTTTCAGCACCATCATATCCCCACCAGAACCAGGACTTGCCCCAGCTGGCTCCTGATTTCAGACAGGCATTGCCCGCTGCCTCGTGGAAAGGACGCCAAATGGCAACGACGCCTGCATCTTGCAACTTCTGCAGAACTTCCACCACCTTGTCCATCTCCTGATAGAACCATTTGTTCTCCCAAGAGCCTGCCGTCAATACGTTGGCAGCCTTGAAGGTGGTTTCGGATGGGGTGCAGGTCACACCGCTACCATCTGTTCCCGGAACTGTGCTTTCTGTCTTAGGCACGTTGAAGTGCCACATCAGCGATACCAGTCCGCCCTGGTCTGCCCAGTTGGTGACAGGAGTGATGTCGTTATAGTTGATCCATCCGTTGGAACCCTGCTTAGGAACATAGATATGGATGAAGTCATAGCAGTTCATGGCAGGATATTTGCCTGTTGCCTTATAGATTTTGTCTGCTTCCTGGGTGTTCCAGTTGACGTAGGCGATGACCGAAGAGATGGTCTTGCTGCCATAATTCAGCTGCAGATATTTGTATAGACGCTTGGTCTTTTCTGTAGCAGCAGGGTCAGCGAGATTCACATCGCCTACTTCGCTTTCGTGATAGATAGAGAAGACAACATTGTTAATCTTGTTGATGTCGTAGGTTTCGAAAGCACCGAATTCTTCCAAGCCTTTCACATAAATTTCCAGTTGGTTGTTGGCATTGTGCTTCATGCTGCTGATGGTATTGCTTTCGCCAGTCAGATTCCATTCAGCTTGCTTTCCTTCCGAATTGTTGATGGTAATCTTGTCACCATCAGTTTGTGCCAAGGCAGTGAATGAAATCATTACTGCCAGAAGTGAGAGTAATATCTTTTTCATTGTCTTGCTACTTTGATGGATTTGTTATTGATTTTGATGATGTATACGCCGTGGGTTAAACCATCAAGAGAAATGATGGTCTTGTCGCCTGCGATGACCGGAGAGAGATTTACTGCCTTTCCGTCGAGAGCAAAGGCACTCACCTGGTTGCGGGTGCCGTCTACGATGAGGCGGTCACCTTCGAAGGCAAACTTACTGTTGGCTTCAATTTGCTGGATGCCCGTAGTGGTACCATAGGTGAAGGTAGAAACCTTCCACAGTTCGTAACAGGCAGTAGTGGCAGTTGAAGTCACGGTCATCTTGTCATTCCCGAAGGTCACTTCCGGTAGAGTGCTCAGTGCAAACTCTATCCTGCTTCCATCGTTGAATGAAACAAACAGCGACTTGCCATCGGCAGCTTTGGCTGAGATGCAGCTGAGAGCTACCAGTAAGGATAATGCTATTTTCTTCATATCGGGTTAATGTTTTGGTTAAAATCAAAAATGTGGCGCAGTTAATTAACTACGCCACAAATTTACAAATTATATTTCACATAAATGCGTTTTTTATGTTAAATATTTCTATTTTATGGAAGGATAGCAATCTTGGTTACATTCTTCAGGTCGCCCTGGAGGATGAATGCAGTATCACTCCAACCGTCAGAGATGCTGTTCACAGCTTCCATCATGGCTGCATCGAATACCTTTACAATGCAACTCTGATCACCATTCCAGTCGGCTACAGTATCAATACCGCCCCAGTTGGCGTTGTTGATCTGAACCTGACCGGTAGCTCCTGCTTCTTTATAGAAGAGCATCTTGGAACCTACCTTGACACCCAACTTGATGAGGTCTGCCTTCATGATACGGAAACGACCGGTGTCATCCCAAGTGAAGTTGTATGGATACTTGATGGCGCTGTTGTCCATGTTGGTTGTGATAGTAGCGATATCCTTTTCTGCAGGAACCACCTTGAACTCTGGACCTTCAATCTTGTTGCCGTCTGGGTCTTCCATCACGATCTTGTAGGTACCAACTTCTGCATTGGCAGGAACCTGGCATACAATCTCAGTATTGGTACGAGAGGTATAGCGGTTTACCTTGTAAGAACCGATATAGAGGTTCTGGATGTTCTGGAAGTTCTTGCCAGTGATGGTGATGGTTGAACCTGCTGTAGCTTCTCCAGGAGTGATAGAAGCGATAGCTGGATCGGTAGCTGCCTTGATGCTCAATGCATCCTTCACCTCTATGGTTGTACCATTCTTCAGGTTGAGCTTGAAGCCTGTACCGGCGCATGCTGCAGGAACTGTTACTGCGATGGCATTGGCATTCTGAGCTGCAAATTTCTCAACGGTCTGCTCTACATCGCCAGGGAAGGTGATGCTTGCTACGAGGTCGAGATTTGTACCCTTGATGATGGTCTTATCGCCAGCTGTGATAGCTGCTGGTGTGCAAGAAGCTACGGTTGGCTTCACCAAAGTATAGGCTACTGTTACAGTCTTGCCGTTGGCGAGACTCAATGTGATATCGCCTTCCTGTGCATCCTCAGGAACAGTGGCAGTTACCTTGGTTGTCTCTACCTTGTTGAGCTGAGATGCTGCTGCATTAGGGAATGCAATGCCTGTAATCAGATCCATATCCTTACCGGTGATGGTGAGTTCGGCACCATTCTTCACTGGGTTAGGTGTTGCAACGAGTTGGGTAGGAACCACGGTGATGATGTTGCCTACAGGAACCTCGATACCGCTCTTGGTTACTACATAGAAGGTACCGTCTGTAGCCTTGGCTGGAACAGCAACAGTAATCTCTGCTACGCTCTGTGACTTAAAGTCGGCAGCATTTACAGTAGCGCCCTCAAACTTCACGCTGACAATCTGGTCGAATGAAGTACCCTTGATGCTGAGAATTTCGCCTGCCTTGATGTTGCGGTCCTTGATAGGAGTCGCCTCAGGAGTATTGATGGTCAACTCTTCCTTGGTCTCCAGAGAGGTACCATCCTTGATGGTATCTGTCAATGTGATGACACCTGTACGAGCCTCAGCCGGAATCTTCACCTGGATGGTATAGCGGTCGTGACCTACGAACTCTGCCTCCTTGATGGTATCGCTACCTGCGAAGATAACGCCGTGCATCAGGTTGAGGTAATCACCCTTGATGGTTACTACATCGCCTACATTACCTACCATAGTACCTTCGCTACCTACGAAGAACTTGGTGATTTCGATGTCCTCACGATAGGTGATAGGAGATACGGATGTAATCTCGCCGCCCTTCTTGGTCTTCAGTACAATCTGACCCGGCTCGCATTTCTCGGCAGGAACCTGGATGGAAATCTTGCTGTTGTAACCGCTCTGGAGAATCTCGTATGCGGTGATAGGATCTGCACCTGGAAGGTTGACAGACTCAATCTGGTCCAGATTGGTACCATAGAGATATAAGGTACCGCCACGGAGCACTGGGCATGGACCGAATGACTGGAGAGAAATCTCGTTACCATACTGGTCGGTAGAGAGGTCATCTCCGTCGCTGCACGCTGTCAGCGATAGCCCTACGAGGGCTACCACCAACATAGCGAATATTTTGCTTATCTTTTTCATATCAATTCAGATTATAAGTTTATTTGTTTGGAACCACACGGATGTTGTCAATCTTGATGATTGGGTTACAGTCTACACCGGTAGGCAATACGCTGGCATCATTGTATGCACCCTTGATAACAAAGATGTTGAAGGCACTGAAGTCGTTCACACCTGTATAGCTCAATCCCTTGTTGCCATCGTAGTCATAGACGAAGTCTGCCAATGGAATGGTTACGGTTACCCACTTACCTTCGGTGTTATATGTCTTGTCGTCTGTATTCTGCCATGGCATGTAGAGGGCACGTGCCAACTTACCCTGCTCGTGGAAGAAGGTGTTGTTGGCTCCTGCCAATACGTTGCCATAGATATCCTGTACACCTGCACCACCATTGGAAACCTGGCTTACGCTACCAAAGTAAATCTGCATAGGTGCAGCCGACCAACCGTTGTCCTTAGGGATGCACATCTCAAACTTCAGGCTCATGTTCTTCCAATCGCTGAAGTCTGCAAGATCCTGCATACGTGGACGGCTGGAGTAGGTCTCTGGGTCCTGCCAGCTTCCTGGCCAGTACTCGAACGAGAAGTTACCGTCGTTCCAGCCACCGTCTGCGCCCATGGCTGTCTCACCGAGTACCATGTAGTTGCCAGAAAGTGATGTGCCATCAGATGTAATGGTACGATTGTGCCAACCATTGTTGCCCAACACTTCTCCACCTTCCTTCCAAGGAGTATCGAAGTCGAAGAGCATACCGCGGTTGTCCATATAGCGGAAGCCAGCCTTGGTAGTACCGTTGATGGTTGTGATGGTAATAGGCTCGTGCTTAGGCATATCCTCTGGCATGTTGAAGCGGATGCTGTTCTGGGTGATCTTCAGGTCCTCGTAAGGAATGGTGTAGTTATCACCCACCTTGATAGTCAGATGACTGTTGTCGTAATCCAGGAAGTAGTCTCCCTTGATAGTTACTTCCTCGCCTGGAGCTGCCCACTCGTTGCTCATGCTGTGGATGGTTGGAGCTGGCACGATGGTCTTGAAATCGTATGCCACGGTGTCCTGCTTGCTGGTGATGAAGTAGATCTTATCACTTACCTCGTTAGGGATAGCCTTTGGCACGGTTACGATGATGGTGTTGTCCGTCATGTAACTGGTGTTCAGGACTGCTGACTGGTCGTTGAAGTTGATCTTGGTCACACTTCTCAGGTTTCTACCCACAATACAGATGGTATTGTTGAGGGATGCACCAGTAAGCAGTGAGTCCTTGCTGGCAGCATCCACAGGGCGAACATAATCGATGGTAGGAGTTCCGCCTGCAACTTCATACTTGTCTGGCTCGTCCTCGCAAGAAGTGAATCCTGCGCTGGCTGCAACAAGTGCCATGGCGAATAAAGCCCCATTTATATTCTTGATATTCATAATGAAATTCTCTTAATTGATTAATAACTATATGTGTTACGTACATCTACATGGATTGGAGTAGCATTGCTACCCAGGTTAGGGTTCAGGGCTACGTCCTCTGTAGGGAATGGCAAAGTAAAGCTGCTGGCTGTTACATTAGGTGCTGGGGTATTCTCATCATACTGCATTTCTGAGTTGTCCCATGTACCACTGTTGTAGTATGCCTTGTAAACTGCATCGCAGTTCCACATCGCATTGCGGCGCTGTGCCTTCAATTCCTTGATGCAGCTGTCTACATCATAGTATGCACGGCGTACGAAATCATACCAGCGGTCACCCTCACCTGCAAACTCCAGGCGGCGCTCCTTCCAGATGTCATCGAATGTAAGAGAGGTCTTTCTTACGAATCCCTGCCACTCGTATGCACGGCCACGAACCTTGTTGAAGCAATCCAGGGCAAGTGCATCGGTATTGTTACCCATCTGTACCTGTGCCTCTGCATAAATCAGATAGATGTCTGAAAGACGGAGGAGTGGAGTAGGGAGAGCATTAGACATACGGGTTGGAGTGATGCCCAGTTCTTCCTTGTGGTCATAGTTGTCACCATAGAGGTTCTTCACGTTGCTACCACCGCAAGGACCCTGGCACTGACCAGTTGCAGCTGCATTGTAACCCTTGTTATACCAGAAATCCAGGTAAGAGAATCCCTTCTTCAGACCGTCCTTCTGTGCATTGGCAGGAAGATCGTGGTCTCTCCAGAAGTAAGAATATACATCGCCTGGCATCATGATGGTTGCCTTACGACGGTGGTCTGGATCTACACGGCTTGCTGGATCATCCTTAGGAGATACACCGAAGGCTTCCATCAAATCAACCGATGGGCCGCCCCAACCGCCCCAGCAGTCACCATTCTCATCGAAACCTTCTGGAGCCAAGTCGCTCTGGAGGGTGTTCTGAGAAGTCCACTGAGTACCTACTGTCCAGCGCCATGCAATCAGAATTTCGTCGCAGAACTGGTTAGAGCCACGGAAGATGTCCTCGTAGTGCTCCATCAGTCCTCTGCCTGAGTTTTCGATGACATCCTTGGCATATTCGGCTGCCTTCTTCAAATCGTCCTGATTCAAGGAGCCTGAAACACCAGCCTTGGTCAGATAAACCTTACTGAGCAGACCTTCTGCACAGTAGTAGTCGATGCGACCCGAAGTGCTCTTTTCCTTAGGAAGAAGCTCCATCGCCTTTTCCAGGGTCATGATGATATACTCATATACATCAGCCTTTTCTACCTTGCTCAACTGGTTGTAGTCACCCTTGCCAAGCGTCTCTGAGTTGCTGTGGATGATAGGCACATCACCGAAGGTACGTACCAGATAGAAGTATGCCATCGCCTTCCAGGCAAGACATTCGCCCATACACTGGTTCTTCACCTTCTCTGTGGTGTTGATTGCCTTCTGCAATGACTCGTAAACAGTGCTGCAGTGACCAATCTCTGCCCAGAGAGAGTAAGACATGTTTACCAGGTCCTCATCGGTACCATTGGTACTGAAGTTCATGTAAGGGCTTGAACCCCAATACATATTACCCGACATAACCTCACCAATCTTGATGAAACCACGCTGGAAATCATACCAAGGTGAGTTGGAGAGATAGTTTACGCCAGAGATGCAGGCTGCATCACCGTTGTAAAAGTTCTCTGTGTTGTAATTGTCCTCTACTGGCTTGTCAAGGAAGTCACTGCAAGAGGTCATTCCCATACCGAGGAGCATTACAAATGCTGTATATTTAATATTCTTAAATTTCATAACTGTTCGTTTTGGATATTAGAATGATAAGTTCAAACCAAATGTAACGGTGGTTGGAGAAGGGTAGCGACCGAAGTCCAGACCATATACATTCGCACTCTGAGTAGAGAGACCTACCTCTGGGTCGTAACCGCTGTAACCGGTGATGGTAAAGAGGTTAGACGCTGTGAGAGTCAGTCGGAGATTGGTCAGACCAATCTTCTGGATAAGCTTCTGGTCGAATGTGTATCCCAGAGCCATGCTCTTCAAGCGGAGGTATGAACCATCCTCGATATAACGGTCGCTGAATGCGTCGTTATCGTTAGGGTCGTTGATGGATGCACGTGGGTACATCGAGTTTGGATTGTCAACGGTCAGATTAGAGATGTTGTCATACCAGTTACCAGTCTGGTTACCATCCTTGGCTACGAGGTGAACTCGCTTGTTTACATCCTTCAACTGGTTGCTCCATGGAGAGTTCATGTGAGTCATCTTCATGTTCAGATAGTTGGCTACCTTGGCGCCTACAGAACCGTTGATGAAGATATTCAGGTCGAAGTTCTTGTAGCGGAAGGTGTTGTTCCATCCGAAGGTCCACTTAGGGAGTGGAGAACCGATGTTGGTCTTATCATTCTCGTCGATGATACCATCGCCGTTGATATCCTTGTACTTCAAGTCACCTACATAGGTGGTGTTGCTGCGGCTGAACTTAGATGGATCGTCAATCCATGCATAGTGCTTGGTGCCATCTGCATCTGTTGTTACAGAGATTGGGTTGTTCTTCTGCAGGGTCTGCACTGGAGAACTGATGATATCGTTGTAATCCTTATATACTCCCTCTACTACGTAACCGTAGAAGTTGTAGAGTGATTCACCTGGTGCAGAACGGGAAACAACGTCGCTCCACTGTCCCTTACCGAGCAATGCGGTACTGCCGGAAAGACTCTTCAACTTGTTCTTGTTGATAGAGATGGTGACGTCTGAACTCCAGTCGAAGTCCTTGGTGACGATAGGGTGGGTGTTGAGGGCAATCTCAAGACCGGTATTCTCGATGTCGCCATAGTTTCCGTATGGTGCAGCGAGGGCTGAAGATGCATTACCGCTGGTACCCATGATAGAAGGCAGGTTGAGCTGCATCAGCATGTCCTTGCTCATCTTCTTGTACCAGTCTACGGTCAGGTTCACACGGCTGTTGAAGAAACCGAGGTCAAGACCTACGTTCCACTGCTCCTGAGTCTCCCACTTGATGTCGAGGTTCTTCAGGTTGGCAGGACGGAAGCTGGTACCCAGGGCTGTATCCATGGTACTCATGGCAGAACCCCACTTGTAACCACCGATATTGGAGTTACCTGTCTGACCCCAACCGAGACGCAACTTACCGTTGCTCAACCACTTGATGCCCTTCATGAACTGCTCGTTGGTGAAACGCCAGCCCAAAGCCAATGAGTGGAAACCTGCCCAACGGTTGTTAGGACCGAAGTTTGAGCTACCATCATAACGATAGGTATAGGTAGCGAGATAACGGTCGTCGTAGTTGTAAGTCTCACGGGTGAAGAAGGAAGCCATAGATGAACTACCCCATCCTGCGTTAGGCTTAGGGTCACCCTGTCCCAATGCTGGGTTGTGAACTACATCGTTAGGAAGCTGGGTGTTGAGAAATGCCAGATAGTCATATTTTGATTCCCAGCATTCCTGACCGAGCATGGCAGTGATACTATGTTTGCCGATATTGGTAGAATATTGCAGATAGTTGTTCAATGACCAGAAGGTATTGCTGTTCTTCTGCAGACGGCTCTGGTTGCTCTGACGCTTCCAGGTTCCGAGGTCTATCATAGGACTGTAGGTGTCAGCCTTGGATGCACCTATGTCGAAACCTAACTGGCTGTGCCAGGTCAAGCCCTTCATCAGGGTGATATCTGCAAAGACACTACCGTTCAGGCTCTGACGGTCGAGCAGGATATCATCTTCCATTGCTAAAGCGATAGGGTTAGGATTGGTGAATCCTTCCTTAGATACGCTTGAGTATCCGCCATCAATATTGTAAATCTGGATATCTGGAGGTGTAGTCAATGAGTAGTTGATCAAACCTTCTTCACCGTCAGCCAGTTTCAAGCTCTCTGATGTCTTTGAATAGGTAGCATTCAGTCCGAGCTTGAACCATTTCTTCAACTGTGCAGAGAGGTTTACGCGCATAGAGTAGCGCTGGAATTCAGAACCGATGATGGTACCGTCCTGGTCTGTCCAGTTGCCTGAGATATAGTAGTTTACCTTATCAGTACCACCCTCTGCGGCAATCTGGTGTGACTGCTGCCAAGCGGTCTGGAAGATAGCATCCTGCCAGTTGGTACCGATACCGAGGATAGAAGGGTCGCTATATACTGGGTCTGGCTTGGAGATTTCTCCCTGGTTGGCGAGGTCGTTGTAATATTCTGCAAACTCGCGCAAGTTCATGATATCCAGGCGCTTGTTCTGACGGCTTGCAGCTACGCTACCGGTATAGGTAAACTTAGCTTCGCCAGCCTTACCCTTCTTGGTAGTAATCAACACGACACCATTGGCACCCTGGGCACCATAGATAGCGGTGGCAGAAGCATCCTTCAATACCTCCATGCTGACGATATCGCTAGGGTTGATCAAAGACAATGGAGATACGGCTGAGTGAGAACCATTACCGAGCTTGTCACCCAAACCGAGTGATGAACCGCTGTTGCTCTGAGAATTGAAGATGACACCATCTACGACGTACAATGGCTCTGAGTTGGCGTTGATAGTAGCGATACCACGCACGCTAACGGCTACGGCAGAACCTGGCTGACCGGAAGTCTGGACAGCGTTCACACCTGAAATCTTTCCCTGGAAAGCCTGGTCAACGTTGGTGATAGGAGTCTGTTTCAATGTCTTTTCGTCCATAGAAGCGGAAGCACCGGCGAGGTCGCTCTTCTTCATGGTACCATAACCTACAACCACTACTTCCTGAAGACTGTTGTTGTCTTCGGTCAAAGTAATGTTGTATTTGTTCTGACCGCCCACCTTGAATGATTTGGCGATGTATCCTACGTAGGATACTTCAACGGTCTGTCCGGCAGCTACATTCAGCGTGTAGTTACCGTCCATATCTGTGACAACGGCATTTTTGGTGCCCTTAACTTTTACGGTAGCACCGATGATAGGACCCATTGCATCGGTAACATTACCTGTAATCTTCTTTGCTTGTTGAACAGCCTGGCTCGTTGTGATCTGGGCTGCGAAAGTTTGCTGAGGAGAGATGCCGAGAAAACTCAGGGCAGCTACGCCAGCAAGCAACTTTTCTCTACTTTTGATGTTCATAAACTTTTTGTTAGTTGGTTAAAACAGTTTGGCGTTTCCTCTGCCTGTCGAGCAGTTCATCTTCAAACACTTCTTTTTCGAAGATGCTCTCGTCATTTGGAGGAGATCCCAAACGGATAATCGCTCTCTGGTTCATCCTTTGCCCATACATCTTGATGGGGAGGAAAGCAAGAGGCTTGCTCTAGGTTGCCTTTTCTTGTTTCATTGTTGTGATTGTTTTTATATTGTTTATTCTTGTAATTTCTTATCTTTTAGGCTACTTTCGTATTCCGGTGCAAAGATAACAGTTTTTTGCTGAAAACCTTGTACCTATTTTGCTGATTACTGATACTTTTCTGCTTTATGGCAGATATGATGCATTTTTTCTTGTCTCTGCATGCTGTAGAGTGTATGTTTTACATTTTATTTACGGTTTGCTTGACTTGTGTTAAGAAAAGAGGTTTTTCTGTGCCAATCTTGTTGTAACAACGTATAAAATCTCTATATATTATAAGGTTCGCGTACATTATATTATATATATCAGGAAATAGGTGTAGGTATATCTTCTAAAATGTAGGAAATAGATTTGCAAAAGAATACCGTTCATGTAGTTACCTGTGCTTTTTTTGCATTTTTTTTATTCTTTGAAATGAAAGTACGTTTATTCGGCAAAATAGTACATGGGTTTGTCGAAAAATATCCTTAACTTTGCAACCGTAAAACTTGACTGTGTAACTAACAATATGGACATAAAAATGAAGAATAGTAATGCAAAGGTTTTTAAGTTAATAATTATAAGTGTTCTGATAAGTGCGCTGGGTTCTTTGAACCTTCGCGCACAAATCAGAGGCAACAACATTGTGGTTTCGGTTACTCCTGATCATCAGAATTGGAACTACAAGGTAGGTGAGAAAGCTAACTTCACCGTCCATGTGAGAAAAAGCGGAACGCTTCTCGATAACGTCAAGATAGACTACGAAGCTGGTCCGGCAATGTTTCCGGAAGTGAAGAAGAGTGCTGTGCTGAAAGACGGAACCATGAAATGGAGTGGGGCGCTCAAGCAGCCGGGCTTCTATCGCTTCAAGGTGATAGCTCATGTAGATGGCAAGAATTATGAGGGACTTTGTACTGCAGGTTTCTCTCCAGAAAAGATCCAGCCGTTTGCCAAGGAACCGAAAGACTTTGATGCTTTCTGGAAGAAGGCATTGGATGAGGCAAGACAGAATGACCTCAATCCTACCAAGGTGCTCCTTCCAGAGCGTTGCACCAAGGATAAGAATGTATATGAAATCAGCTATAACAACAACCGCTGGGGCTCTAAGATGTATGGCATCCTGAGTGTTCCGGTCAAGGAAGGTAAATATCCTGCTCTTCTCCGTGTTCCTGGTGCCGGTGTCCGCCCTTATGCTGGCGATACCTATACAGCTCCTGCTGAGTGCATCGTGCTCGAAATCGGTATTCACGGTGTTCCTGTTACCATGGAGCAGAAGGTATATGATGATCTTGCCAATGGTGAACTGAATGGTTACTGGGATACCAATCTCGAAAATCCGAACCGCAACTCTTATAAGAGAGTCGTAACCGGTGCAGTCCGTGGTGTGGATTATATCGCTTCCCTTCCAGAATGGAATGGCAAGACCATCGGTGTGACCGGTTCTTCACAGGGTGGATTCCTTTCTATCGCTGTGGCAGCTCTCGATAAGCGCATCACTTTTCTGGCTCCTGTTCATGATGCTATGTGCGATTATGAGGCTGAGATTCACGGAGTTGCTGGCGGTTGGCCACACTACTTCTATAAGGAAGACAAGGCACAGGGTGCTGCCTGGAAAGAGCAGAAACTGACTGATTTGGAGAAGGCGCGCCTCGAAGGAGCCCGCTATTATGATGGTGCCAACTTCGCCCGTCGCATCACTTGTCCGGGTTGGTATAGCTTCGGATATAATGACGAGGTGGTTCCTCCTACATCATCTTACGGACTTTACAATAGCGTAAAGGCTCCTAAGACCTTGAGTCTCTATCAGATGACTGGACATTTCTGGTATCAGGAGCAGTGGGATGAATGGCAGCGATTCATCGAAGCGCAGCTTCGAAAGTGAAGAGTGAAGAACGAAGAGTGAAGAAACAACGTTCGGCGTCAGAAGGGAAAGCCAATTCAAATGCTAATAACTTCACATTTAACACTTAATATTATAAAGATATGGTATTGAAGAAATATTTATTGAGTGCAGCTTGTCTGCTGGCGATGCAGGGAGCTATGGCTCAGGTGAACGGTGTCACTGGTACATCAGTCCAGGCTGCTAATACATCCTGCTGCAAAGGCAAGAAAGATTGCAGCAAAACACCTGCAGGACAGCTGAAGACTCGGTTGCAGAAATTATTAAGCAAAGGTATCATGTTGGGTCATCAGGATGACCCGGTGTATGGTACCACCTGGAAATGGGATGAAGGAAAGAGCGACGTGCTCCTCACTACGGGCGACTATCCTGCAGTGATGGGATTCGACCTCGGTAAGATAGAACTCGACAGCAAGGAAAATCTCGACGGCGTTCCTTTCGACCGTATGAGAAAGGAGATTCTGGCACAGCACAAACGTGGCGGTATCGTAACCTTGAGTTGGCATCCATGGAATCCGGCAACAGGAGAGAATGCATGGGATCCGAAGGGGGATGCCGTAGCTGCTGTTCTTGACGGAGGTGCTCAGCAGCAGAAGTTTGATGCATGGCTCAAGAAAGTATCAGATTTCATCCTCTCGTTGAAGAATGAGAAAGGACAACTCGTTCCCGTTATCTTCCGTCCGTGGCATGAGATGAATGGCGGATGGTTCTGGTGGGGAGCCAATAGTTGTACACCTGCGCAATACAACCAACTTTACGCAAAAACCTATCACAGACTTACTGAAGCAGGGTGTAACAACATCGTATGGGCTTGGTCGCCAAACTTGGGAGACGAGAAGAACGTTGATGCTTTCTTGGAGCGTTATCCGGGTAATGAGTTCGTTGATCTGGTAGGCGTTGACATCTATGAGTTTGACAACAATGATGCCACCTATCAGAAGAATCTTACCGAGACATTGGATGTGATGATGCAGGCTGCCCAGAAAATCAACAAGATTCCTGCGCTCTCCGAGACAGGATGCCGAGGCATTTCGCAGAAGCAGAACTGGTTCACCCAGACTCTTTGGCCAGTACTTCAGAAGTATCAGTTGAGCTACGTTCTCTTCTGGCGCAATGCTTGGGACAAACCTCAGGAGGAAGCTTATCTCCCTGGAGTAGGTGATGGAGCCATCGTCAATGACTTCAAGGCATTCAAGAACGAAAAGAAAGTCCTTTTTGTCAAAGACATTGTAAAGGTAAAAAAATAAAAAGGTAAAAAAGTAAAAAAAGATATATTATGACAACATTTCAAGAAAAAGTGAAGGCTCTCCGTGCTCATCATGAGGAATTGCTGAGCCGTAAGAATGAACCGGTAGAGTGGGGAAACGGTATCTACGAGAAGTATAAGAACCCTATCCTTACCGCAGAACATACACCATTGGAGTGGCGCTACGACTTCGATGAAAAGAGTAACCCATATCTGATGCAGCGCATCATGATGAATGCTACCCTCAATTCCGGTGCCATCAAGTGGAACGGAAAGTATCTCCTCGTTGTTCGTGTGGAGGGTGCTGACCGCAAGAGTTTCTTTGCTGTAGCAGAGAGTCCTAACGGTATCGACAATTTCCGCTTCTGGGATGAGCCTATCACCATGCCAGAGAATGTGGTTCCTGCTACCAATATCTATGATATGCGACTCACCGCTCATGAGGATGGTTACATCTATGGCGTGTTCTGTGCAGAGCGTCATGATGATGATCAGCCAGGTGACCTCAGTGCTGCAACAGCAACAGCTGCTATCGCACGTACCAAGGACTTGGTAAACTGGGAGCGTCTTCCTGATTTGAAGACCAAGAGTCAGCAGCGCAATGTGGTTCTCCACCCAGAGTTCGTTGATGGCAAGTATGCTTTCTATACCCGTCCACAGGATGGTTTCATCGATACAGGTTCAGGCGGTGGTATCGGCTGGGCATTGGTTGATGATATCACCCATGCTGAAATCAAGGAAGAGAAGATCATCAATGCCCGTCATTATCATACCATTCAGGAGGTGAAGAACGGAGAGGGTCCTCATCCTATCAAGACAGATAAGGGTTGGTTGCACCTGGCTCACGGTGTTCGTGGCTGTGCCAGCGGTCTCCGTTATGTGCTCTATATGTATATGACATCTCTTGAGGATCCTACAGAGGTGATTGCAGAGCCAGGTGGATACCTTCTCGTACCGGAAGGTCCTGAGTATATCGGTGATGTGATGAATGTTGTTTTTACCAATGGTTGGATTGCAGATGAGGATGGCAAGGTATTCATCTACTATGCGTCTTCTGATACACGTATGCATGTAGCTACTTCTACCATCGACCGTCTGGTTGATTACTGCATGAATACACCAAAGGACGACTATCGCACTCAGTTCTCAGTAGAGAAGATCAAGGCTTTGGTTGCAAAGAATAAGGAAACATTAAATAAGTAATTTTTTTCATAGGTATTAAGATTGTAGGGATTCTTTACCCTCGTACGTATTATAAACATGTACGAGGGGCGAATCCCTTTTTCGTACAGTTCAAAGTTCAAAATTAAAAGTTCAAAGTAAAACAATGGCTAGTATAAAAGAAAAAATTGCTTATGCACTCGGTGATGCTGCTGCCGGTGGTATCGTATGGAAGGTGATGTCTATTGCATTTCCTCTGTTTTTTACCAACGTCTTCGGACTCTCTTTTGCCGATGCTGCGGTGCTGATGCTTGTGGCTCGTATGTTCGATGTGGTTACCGACCCGTTGATGGGTAGTCTTGCTGACCGTACCCAGAGCCGTTTCGGCACCTATCGTCCTTGGCTCATCTATGGTGCCATTCCTTTCGGATTGATATTCGCCCTCTTGCTCTACACGCCAGACTTCGGTCCTGTAGGCAAGCGAATCTATGCTTATGCCCTCTATCTCCTGATGATGGCGGTATATACTATGGTGAATGTGCCTTACGGTTCATTGCTTGGTGTGATGACCGAAGATGATGATGAGAAGAACCAGTTCTCTTCTTTCCGTATGGTGGGAGCTTATGCGATGGGTTTTGCTACCTTGCTTTCCTTCCCATATCTCCAGAAGATGGTAGGTGGAAATGCTGCTCATCAGTATGCAGTCATTGGTGCCGTACTCGGTATCATTGCTGCCGTGATGACCTTGGCTTGTGGACTCCTCACCAAGGAACGTCTCAAGCCAAAGCGTGCTGAGAAATTCTCCTTCAAGCAGTTTGCTGACCTAGTTCACAATAAGGCTTGGCTCTATATGACAGCCATCGCCGTGTGCACCAACTTCTTCAACGGATTCCGCTATGCCGTAGCTGGCTATATGTTTGATTACTGTCTGCATGGCAATGTAACCATCGAGGGATTGATTATCAACTATACCGTTTTCATGGCATTCGGTGAAGTAACCTGTATGATTTTCGGTGGTGTATCTCCTTGGTTCACCCGTCTGGTAGGCAGCAAGCGCATGGCATTCTTCTGGGCTGCAGCTCTCTGTCTGGTTCTTTCTGTTGTCTTTTTCTTCATCCCGATGAATCCGTCGTATATCTGGGTGATGATAGTTATCGTTATCCTTACCTCTATGGGTATCGGTATCTATTCGCCATTGATGTGGTCAATGTATGCCGATGTAGCCGACTATCATACCGAGCATTTCGGAACATCAGCTACGGGTCTTATCTTCTCTTCCGGTACGATGAGCCAGAAGTTTGGTACCGCCATTTCCGGTTCTCTTATCGCCCTTTTCCTGGGTTGGGCAGGTGCCAACATGATTACAGATAAGATGGGTAATACGATGATCGACCCAGCCAGTGTCACCGACTCTGTGCTCACGATGGTATGGTCATTGTTCTCACTCTTCCCTGCTGTCATTGCCTTCCTGTTGATGGTATTGTCATGGAAGTTCCCTATCAAGAAGTAGAATGATGTACAACTGATAATCACTTGAAAAATGGAAAACTTGAAAGAAACGATGAAGGATGTCCTGGAGAACAACATCCTCAAGTATTGGATTGACAAGGTGAAAGATGAAGAAAACGGCGGCTTTTATGGACGTGTAGATGGTAATGACCAGGTACACCCTGAAGCAGAGAAAGGTGCTGTGATGAATGCCCGCATCCTTTGGGCGTTCTCTGCTGCCTACCGTGTGTTGAAGAAGCCGGAATATCTTGAGGCTGCCACCCGTGCCAAGGAGTATGTGCGTGATCATTTCCTGGACAAGGAATATGGCGGCATCTACTGGAGCGTTGACTATCAGGGCAATCCGCTCGATACCAAGAAGCAGACTTATGCCATTGGCTTTGCCATCTATGGTTTCTCAGAGTATGCCCGTGCAACAGGCGACAAGGAGGCACTGGATATCGCTATCTCCTTGTATCATGACATCGAGAAGCATGCCTTTGATGCCGAGAACAATGGTTATATCGAAGCCTTGACCCGTGAGTGGAATCCGATTGCCGACATGCGTCTCTCGGATAAGGACGAGAATGGTTCCCGCACCATGAATACCCATCTCCATATCATCGAGCCTTACACCAACCTCTATCGTGTTTGGAAGACTCCGGAACTGGAGAAGAGCATCCGTAATCTGCTCGATATCTTCACCGATAAGCTTCTGAACAAGGAGACTTATCACCTCGACCTCTTCTTCAATGACGAGTGGGAGGGCAAGCGCAACATCGAGAGTTATGGTCATGATATCGAGGCTTCCTGGCTGCTCCACGAAACCGCTCTTGTTCTGGGCGATAAGGTATTGCTGCATAAGATAGAGCACATCATCCGTCGTATAGCCGATGCTGCCGATGAAGGTTTGCGTCCGGATGGCAGTATGGTTTACGAGCATTGGAAAGATGGAGATAAGTATGATCTCCAGCGCCAGTGGTGGGTGCAGTGCGAGAACATCATCGGCCATATCGACCTCTACCAGTATTTCTGCACCGAAGAGAATCTTCTGGTTGCCATCTCCTGCTGGAACTATGTAGCCAAGCATCTCCTGGACGCCAAGAACGGTGAGTGGCACTGGGCTATACTGGAAGATGGTACGGTGAACAAGGAGGATGATAAGGCTGGTTTCTGGAAATGTCCTTACCATAACTCCCGTATGTGTCTCGAACTCATCGAACGAGACTATTAGACAGAAACACACATCTGAATGAATAGTTGATTTTATAAGTTGATCCCGCAGTTTGCAGATTATGCTGTTTTTTATTCTATATGGATAATAATTGGCGTAATTTGCGAAATCTGCGGGACTTTTTTTGTTTATCCCAAATATTTGTTGTAATTTTGCAGTCAATGCAGGGCGCTAGCCCCATGATTAAATATTAAATGTAAATTATTCTTTCAAAATAAATGTATATAGCAATAGCAGGAAACATCGGTAGCGGTAAGACCACGTTGACCAAGATGCTCGCCAAACACTATGGCTGGAAGAAGTATTTGGAGCCCGTGGCTGATAACCCCTATATCGATGACTATTACAAGGACATCCCCCGATGGGCACTCAACATGGAAGTGTTCTATCTCAAGCAGCGATTCAAGAATCTGCTCGAAATCCAGCACAGTACGGAGACGGTCATCCAGGACCGTACCATCTTCGAAGGTGTATATGTCTTTGCAGCCAACAACCGGAAGATGGGCAACATGGACCAGCGCGACTACGAGACTTATATGGAGCTTTTCGAGTCGATGATGGAAGTGGTAGAGATGCCTGAACTGATGATTTATCTCCGTTCTTCAGTTCCTCACCTCGTGAAGAATATCCAGAAGCGCGGTCGTGATTATGAGCAGAAGATGCCTCTGGATTATCTGGAAGGTATCAACAATCTCTACGAAGATTTCATCATGAACAAATATACCGGCAATGTGCTCATTGTGGAAGTAGACAATCTCGACTTCGAGCACAACCCCAAGCAGTTTGGTGACATCATCGATAAGATTGATGCCAAGCTCTTCGGCCTCTTTTCTTAAAGGTAAAAAAGTAAAAGGGTAAAAAGGTAAAAAAGGGTAAAAAGGGTAAAAAGGGTAAAAAGCGCCATCCCCCTTTTGTGCCCCCATTCCCAGCGATTCCATCGCTGGTCCCCAAGCCAAAACTAAAAGTAAAAAAGTAAAAAAAGATGCATATAGCAATAGCAGGAAATATAGGTAGCGGCAAGACTACATTAACCAAGATGCTTGCCAAAAGATATGGTTGGAAGGCAAACTTCGAACCGGTAGATAATAATCCGTATCTGGCTGATTTTTATCAGGATATGGAACGCTGGGCGTTCAATCTTCAAATCTATTTCTTGAACAAGCGATTCCATGATGTCGTGGAAATCGCCCGTTCAGAACAGACCATCGTACAGGACCGTACTATCTTCGAGGATGCCCGCATCTTCGTTCCTAATCTTCATGACCTCGGTAAGATGAGCGATAGGGATTTCGATAATTATACCGATCTCTTTGATCTGATGATTAGTCTGGTGAAGCTCCCAGACCTGATGATTTACATCAAGAGTAGTATTCCAACGCTTGTCAAGCACATTGAGAAGCGAGGCAGAGACTTCGAGAAGAGTATCCGCATCGACTACCTCCAGGGCTTGAACAACCGTTACGAAGAATGGATCAAGAGTTACAAGGGTCGCCTCATCATCGTTGATGGTGACAATCTGGAGTTTGGTGAGAATCCTGAAGACTTCCGTAAGGTGACCGATCTGATAGATGCTGAACTCTTCGGGCTCTTCAAATAAGAACTTAACCTTAGCCGGTGGTTCAACAATGGTCGTAAAAAAGACCGTGTCATAAGCTTAGATACAGTTGGTGCATAACTGTTGACCACCGCATGCACATCACCTGATGTACGAGCGCGCAACAGCTGATATGCAAGCGCACAACAGCTGTTGTGCGGCCAGAGAAGCTATATATCTTAAAAACATATACTATCTTTTCCAACAACATATCAATAGTATACAACAGACAAAGAGGGTGTGTCATAATTTTATGACACACCCTCTTTGTCTGTTTCCCAATAGCTTATTGGAGCAATAAGCTAAAGAATTGATTTATCTCTTGATAAACTTTCCTTTCTTCCGGCTGATGACAAGCCCCTTGGCGGCTTTGCCTACTGGCTGGCCAGAGAGGTTGAAGAGCTTTTCTTCTTTCTGGTCTCCCTGGATAGTAGGAGGGAGAATAACGGAAGTGCCTTTGGCAAAGACCAGATGGATGGCCTGCTTGCCCAAAGCCAGATTCTCACTATTACTCTTGCTCACCATGTTCTGTGGCAACCACGCACGGTAAGGCGATAACTGCGAGCCTGTGTACTTGTAGAAACCTAATCCCCAGGTACTCTTGTATGACAAGACGTAACCGTTGTTGTTGTCGGAAGATATATATTCCGACGTTGGGTTACCCTTCAGGATGGTAGCTTCATTGCTTTCACGGGAAGTGGGGTGGAAGGCATAGGTACCAACAGGTCCATACACCACATATCCCTTGTTGGCATTGATGACTTTGATGACATCCACTTCTGTCAGCGTCATTGTTAAGTTCTTGATGATGGCCGTTGAATCCTGGGTCTCAACTGCTGTTGCAGCATAAACCTTTACGTCCTCAGGTATTGTTCTTTTCCGATGGCTGTAGAAGAACGGGCTGTTCATCTACAATCTTGATAGCAGGACGGAGATTTGGATTCTTCGTGGCAAGTGTATAGACATACATATAGGTTCCAGATCCCTTCTCCTCTTCTTCGAGTGAAGGTAATCCCACCTTCTTTCTCTCGATGTTGGTACGTTCTCTGTCGAGCATAGGAACAGAATCGTCTATCGTCGTTGTGGTAATCTTGAAATACGACATGAGGGAAACCTTAGTTCCTGTACCTGCTGGAAACCAGAAGGTTGTACCCGGTCCGAAGGCGCACCTGTTATCAAACTGTTCGTTCCTGATATATCCCTTCTTGCCTATATCGCACCAGAGGGCAGCATCTCTCCAGTGTTCCGAATCTACTCTGTTTTCACGCACTTTCACCCATACTTTTGAGGTCCAGAACATCTGATTGTTCTTGCCGATATTCACGGTTTAAGCGCTTACCTTTCTGGCGAAGTCATCCCACATTTTGGCTTTCCTCACCATCCTGCCAGTAGTCCACGATATAGTTGGTAGCAGTTTCGGCTGTCTTTTCAAAGAATATCGTTTTTTTTATTTAAGAATCTTTAACTATGCAGGGTGCAGTGTGCGTATGGAAAATATAGAACACGTGCGTGCCTAAATGTATTATACTTAACTTTCGCATGTGGGGAAGTTAGGGAAGTTAAGGGAAGTTAGGGAAGTTAAGGGAAGTTAGGGAAGTTAAGGGAAGTTAGAGACAAGTTAGGGTAGTTAGAGAGAAGTTAAGAGACAAATGCCTTTTGGGCGTGGTTTTTAAGCTGCAAGACATACCTTCGGTATAAATTTTGCCCTGAATTTAACATTTAACACTTTTAATTTCTTTTCTTTCAGAATTATTTGTTACCTTTGCAACCGCTTAGAAGCAATTAAATAAATAACGTTATAACAATTTTTATGAACTTTACACTATTTATCACCGTTTTGCTGACGGCTGTAACCTTGGTGGTGGCTGCTTATGTCATCGCGAAGTTGATCGGTCCTCGTTCATACAATCCGGTAAAGGGTGAACCTTTTGAGTGCGGTATTCCGACTCGTGGCAGCTCATGGTTGCCATCACACATCGGCTACTACCTCTTCGCCATCCTTTTCCTGATGTTTGACATCGAGACAGTATTGCTTTACCCATGGGCAGTTGTCGTTAAGCAGTTTGGACCTATGGCTCTCGTGAGCATCGGGTTCTTCCTGTTGGTATTGGTATTTGGCCTTGCATACGCTTGGCGGAAAGGAGCATTGGAATGGAAGTAAACAAAAGAGCCTCTATCAAGAGTATTCCTTACGACGAGTTTAAGGACAATGACACCCTCGAGAAAATTGCGCAGGAGCTCAATGAGGGTGGTGCTAACGTGGTAGTCGGTTCGCTCGATGCTGCCATCAACTGGGGACGTAGTAACTCACTCTGGTCTTTGACCTTCGGTACCTCTTGCTGTGGTATCGAGTTCATGGCTGTAGGTTGTGCACGTTACGACTTCTCCCGTTTCGGTTTCGAGGTAACCCGTAACTCTCCACGTCAGGCAGACTTGATCATGTGTGCCGGTACTATTACCAATAAGATGGCACCAGTGTTCAAGCGTTTGTATGATGAAATGGCTGAGCCTAAGTATGTGGTAGCTGTGGGTGGATGTACCATCTCTGGTGGTCCGTTCAAGAAGAGCTACAATGTGGTTCGTGGTATCAGCGAGTTGGTTCCTGTGGATGTTTACATCCCTGGCTGTCCTCCACGCCCTGAGGCTATCCTTTACGGTATGATGCAGTTGCAGCGTAAGGTAAAGGTTGAGAAATTCTTCGGTGGTGCTAACCACAAGATGACTCAGGATGAGAAGGAACTCTCTATGAGCAAGGGTGGTCTTCGCGGCTTGAGCAACGAGAACCTCTCTGACAGCGAGAAGCTCGGACACAAGGAGCCTATCATCGTAACTGAAGTACCTGAGGATTTCGACCCTCAGAAAGGTCTAACTGATTAATATAATAAGGTATAAGAACATGAAACTGAATAATATTGAATTGAGTTTTGATAATTTCGCCTCTGAAATGGCGAAGTTGAAGAACGAGAAGCATTTCGACTACCTTGTTACCATCATCGGTGAAGACTTCGGTGAGGAAGGTCTCGGATGTATCTATATTCTTGAGAATACTCAGACCAACGAGCGCTGCTCGGTAAAGACCATCGCCAAGAAGGTGGATGGCAGTGATGTGATTCCTACAGTTATCAATCTCTGGAAGGTGGCTGACCTCCTGGAGCGTGAAGTCTTCGATTTCGTCGGCATCAAGTTCCTGGGTCACCCAGACATGCGCCGTCTCTTCCTCCGCACCGATTTCCAGGGCTATCCATTGCGTAAGGACTTCGATATGAGTCCTGAGGCAAACAAGTTCCCTTGTACTGATGAGCCAGAGGATGATTTCACTGTAGAATACAGTCTTAGTGCAGATGGTCATCTGGTAGCTACAGAGAAGCGTCGCTTTGATGAGAACGACTATGTTGTCAACATCGGTCCTAACCACCCATCTACCCACGGTGTGCTCCGATTGCAGACTGTTATTGATGGTGAGACCGTGAAGCGCATCTATCCACACCTCGGTTATATTCACCGTGGTATCGAGAAGATGTGGGAGAACATGACCTATCCACAGACCTTGGCATTGACCGACCGTCTGAACTATCTTTCTGCGATGATGCACCGCCACGCATTGGTAGGCGTTATCGAGGAGGCGATGGGTATCGAACTCTCAGACCGTATCCGCTACATCCGCACCATTATGGATGAGTTGCAGCGTATCGACTCACACTTGTTGTACCTCGGCTGTACCGCACAGGACTTGGGTGCCTTGACTGCATTCCTTTACTGTATGCGCGACCGTGAGCACGTATTGAACGTGATGGAGGAGACAACCGGTGGCCGTCTGATTCAGAACTACTACCGTATCGGTGGTCTGCAGGCAGATATCGACCCTAACTTCGTTCAGAACGTGAAGACCCTCTGCAAGTATCTCCGTCCGATGATTCAGGAATACCTCGACGTATTCGGTGACAACGTGATTACTCACAACCGTCTCGAAGGTGTAGGTCCAATGAACTATGAGGATTGTATCAACTATGCCGTAACCGGTCCTGCTGGTCGTGCATCAGGTTGGAAGAACGATACCCGCAAGCGTCATCCATACGATATGTACGACAAGGTAGAGTGGAAGGAAATCACCCTTACCGGTTGCGATTCAATGGATCGTTACTATGTACACATCCAGGAGTTGTATCAGAGCTTGGACATCATCGAGCAGTTGATCGACAACATTCCTGAGGGTGAGTACTACATCAAGCAGAAGCCAATCATCAAGGTTCCAGAGGGACAGTGGTACTTCTCTGTAGAGGGTGCCAGCGGCGAGTTTGGTGTATATCTCGACTCAAAGGGTGACAAGAGTCCATACCGTATGAAGATGCGTCCGATGGGTCTCTCACTCACAGGAGCCTTGGATCCAATGCTCCGTGGTCAGAAGATCGCCGACCTCATCACTACAGGTGCAGCAATCGATTTCGTAATCCCTGATATTGATAGATAATTATGTTTGATTTTAGTATAGTAACAACATTCATCGACAATCTGCTTCGCCAGACCTTGGGTTTGGGCGACTTCCTGTCGATTCTGATAGAGTGCGTGCTCGTGGGTATCTGCATTTTGACAGCATACGCCCTCATTGCTATCGTACTTATCTTCATGGAGCGTAAGGTGTGTGCCTACTTCCAGTGCCGTCTTGGCCCTATGCGTGTAGGTCCTTGGGGTATCTTCCAGGTATTCGCCGACGTGCTCAAGATGTTGATCAAGGAGATTTTCGCCGTAGATAGAGCCGACAAGCTGCTCTACTACATGGCACCATTCCTCGTGATCATTGCCTCTGTAGGTACTTTCTCATTCCTTCCATGGAACAAGGGAGCACATATTCTTGACTTCAACGTAGGTGTATTCCTCATCACAGCCGTAAGTTCTATCGGCGTGCTGGGTGTGTTCCTCGCAGGTTGGGCATCTAACAACAAGTACTCTGTGGTATCTGCCATGCGTGGTGCCGTACAGATGATTTCTTACGAGATGTCTCTCGGTCTCTGTCTGATTTCTGCAGTAGTTCTTACCGGAACCATGCAGGTAAGCGGTATCGTAGAGGCACAGACTGGTGCTTGGAACTGGTTGATTATCAAGGGTCATGTGCCTGCTATCCTGGCTTTCCTCGTATTCCTCGTAGCAGGTAATGCTGAGGCTAACCGTGGTCCTTTCGACTTGGCTGAGGCTGAGAGTGAGTTGACCGCTGGTTACCACACTGAGTATTCTGGTATGGGCTTCGGTTTCTACTACCTGGCAGAGTACCTCAACCTCTTCGTGATTTCTGGTATCGCTTCTACCGTATTCCTCGGTGGTTGGGCGCCATTGAACATCGGTATCGAGGGCTTCGACAATCTGATGAACCTTATTCCAGGTTTCATCTGGTTCTTCGGTAAGACCTTCGCCGTTGTATGGCTCCTGATGTGGGTACGTTGGACATTCCCACGTCTGCGTATCGACCAGATTCTGAAGTTGGAGTGGAAGTATCTGATGCCATTGTCACTGGTCATCCTGATCTTGATGACAGTATGCGTAGCATTCGGATTCCACGGATAATATTATTAAGGAGTTAAAGGAGTTAAAGAAGTTAAGGAGTTAAGACAATAGTTCTACAACTTGAAACTTCTGTTATTTCTTAACAAATAAACAAAAAATAAAAGTATGTCTAACAATTCATATTTCGGCGGTATTGCAGCGGGTTTGAAGACCCTCGCTATCGGTATGAAGACTACCATGAAGGAGTACTTCACACCAAAGAGCACAGAGCAGTATCCTGAGAACCGCAAGACTACACTCCACGTATCTCCACGTTTCCGTGGTCGCCTGGTCTTCGTTCGTGATGAGAACGAGGCTTACAAGTGTGTGGGTTGTACATTGTGTGAGAAGTCATGCCCTAACGATACCATCAAGATCGTAACCGAGATGGTGGAGGACCCAGAGACAGGCAAGAAGAAGCGCAAGCTGGTAGATTACCAGTACGACTTGGGCGACTGCATGTTCTGTGAGCTCTGTGTGAACGCATGTAACTTCGGTGCAATCAAGTTTGTCAACGATTTCGAGAATGCAGTCTTCGACCGCAACAAGTTGGTGATGCACCTTGACAAGGAGGTTTATAAGGGCGGAAGCCTTCCTAACCTCATCGATGGTGGTGCCCCATTGGAAATCGGTAAGTTTAACACCAAGACTAAGTAAGGAGGACTTTAGACAATGATAACAGCAAATTTATTTATGTTCGTCATCTTGGCAGTAGTCATTCTTGGCTCAGCCATCATGTGCGTGTTCACCAAGCGTATCATGCGTGCGGCAACCTTCCTGTTGTTCGTGCTCTTCGGTGTAGCAGGCATGTTCTTCCTGCTCGACTATACTTATCTGGGTGCAGCTCAGATTTCTGTATATGCCGGTGGTATCACCATGCTTTATGTCTTCGCTATCCAGTTGGTATCAAAGCGTACTCTCCAGGGTCTTGTGGAGCATGTCAAGGGTAGCAGGATTGTAGGTCGCGCACTCGTCTGCCTCGTTGGTTTCGTAACCTTGGCAGTCATCGTGTTGAAGAATCATTTTATTGATATGGCTGCAACCGTAGCCGACACCGAGGTGCCAATGGACAAGGTAGGTTCTGCACTGGTAGGTGCTGACAAGTATGGCTATGTATTGCCATTCGAGTTTATCTCTGTATTCCTGTTGGCATGTATCATCGGTGGTATCTTAATCGCAAGAAAGGAGGATAAGAAATGATTCCAGTACAATATTTCTTCGTGCTCTCAGCACTCTTGTTCTTCATCGGAGTCTATGGCTTCTGTACACGCCGTAACCTCGTTGCCATGCTCATCTCCATCGAGCTTGTATTGAATGCAGCCGACCTGAACTTCGCTGTGTTCAATCGCATCCTCTTCCCAGGACAGTTGGAAGGTTTCTTCTTCACATTGTTCTCTATCGGAGTAGCAGCAGCCGAGACAGCCGTAGCGCTCGCTATTATTATCAACGTTTACCGCAACTATCACAGTGACCAGGTGAACAGTATTGAAAACATGAAATTCTAAAAGACAATGGAATACAATTATGCATTTTTGATACTTCTTCTGCCATTCCTGAGCTTCCTGGTTCTGGGACTTGTGGGTATGAAGATGAAAAGACCGGTAGCAGCACTCATCGGTACCGTATTGATGGGTTGTGTATTCGCGATGTCTGTCTATACAGCATACGAGTACTTCTTTGCAGTGGGTCGTGATGCCTCAACAGGTATGTACCCAACTGTTACCGTATTTAATTTCACATGGTTGAAGTTTACTGAGTTGCTCACCTTCAACATTGGTTTCCGCCTGAGCCCAATCTCCGTATTGATGCTCATCGTGATTACGACCGTCAGCTTCATGGTTCACATCTACAGCTTCGGCTATATGGCAGAGCGTGATGAAAACTACAAGGTTGAGGAATATGAGAAGGGTATGCAGCGTTTCTACGCTTACCTGAGTCTCTTCACCATGTCAATGTTGGGCCTGGTAGTAGCTACCAACATCTTCCAGATGTATCTGTTCTGGGAGTTGGTGGGTGTCTGCTCATACCTGCTCATCGGTTTCTACTATCCAAAGCATGCTGCAGTACATGCCAGCAAGAAGGCGTTCATCGTAACCCGTTTCGCTGACCTCTTCTTCCTCATCGGTATCCTGTTCTACAGCTTCTATGTAGGAACCTTCAACTACGACTTGAATGCTCAGCCAGAGCTCAACTCTGCTTTGGCAGGTGCAGCTTGGGTAATGCCAACAGCGTTGTTCCTCATGTTCATCGGTGGTGCCGGTAAGAGTGCGATGTTCCCATTGCACATCTGGTTGCCAGACGCGATGGAGGGTCCAACTCCTGTTTCTGCGTTGATCCACGCCGCTACCATGGTTGTAGCCGGTGTATATCAGGTAGCCAGCCTCTTCCCAATCTGGGTACAGTATGCTCCTGAGACACTTCACTATGTAGCTTACATTGCAGCCTTCACCGCATTCTATGCAGCAGCCGTAGCTTGCTGCCAGCGTGATATCAAGCGTGGTCTGGCTTTCTCTACTATCTCTCAGATCGCCTACATGCTCGTAGCGCTCGGCGTTTGCTTCGCAGTAGATAACCACCATGGTGGTTTGGGTTACATGGCTGGTATCTTCCATCTGTTTACCCACGCTATGTTCAAGGCGTTGCTCTTCCTCTGCTCTGGTGCCATCATCGTCATCATCGGCAGCAACTTCAAGGATTACATGGGCGGTTTGCACAAGTATATGCCTATTACCAACATCTGCTTCCTCATCGGTTGCTTGGCGATTGCAGGTATTCCTCCATTCGCAGGTTTCTGGTCAAAGGATGAGATTATCTCAGCTTGCTTCCAGTTCTCTCCATTCATGGGCTGGTTCATGACAGTGGTAGCTGGTATGACAGCATTCTATATGTTCCGTCTCTACTATGTCATCTTCTGGGGACAGAGCTACTATGAGCTGGATCCAGAGAACCGTCGCAAGCCACAGGAGGTTCCTTTCGTGATGTGGGGTCCATTGGTATTCCTTGCCATCATCTCTTGCCTCTGCGGTTTGATTCCATTCGGTCACTTCGTATCTGCTACAGGTCAGAGCTACGATATCCATATCGACATGAGTGTGGCAACAACATCAGTTATCGTTGCTATCATCGGTATCGGTCTGGCTACTTACATGTATGCTCCTAAGAAGACTCCATTGGCAGACGCTTTGGCTAAGAAGATGCCTAAGTTGCACAAGGCAGCCTTGAACCGTTTCTATATCGACGATGCTTGGCAGTTCTTCACCCACAAGATTGTCTTCGGTTGCTTCTCAAAGCCAATCGCATGGTTCGACCGTCGCGTTATCGATGGTACCTTCAACTTCATGGCTTGGGGTACACAGGAGGCAGGTGAAACCATCCGCCCATGGCAGAGTGGTGATGTTCGCAGCTATGCTATCTGGTTCCTCACCGGTACCGTAGCATTGACATTGTGCCTGCTCGCACTTCTTTAATGAAAGTCTCACAATTAAGTAAATAGAAAAGAAATGAATTTAAGTATATTCGTCATAGTACCACTCCTGATGTTGCTCGGCCTCTGGTTGGCACGCAACGACAAGCAGGTTCGTGGTGTGATGGTAGCAGGTGCCAGCGTATTGCTCGGTCTCTCCATCTATTTGGTGTTTGCATTTCTCGAAGCTCGTGAGACAATGCCAGCCGACCAAGCTCCGATGCTCTTCACCTACTGTGTGCCTTGGTTTGAACCATTGCACATCAACTATTCACTCGGTGTGGATGGTATTTCTGTGGTGATGATTCTCCTGACTTCCATCATCGTGTTCACAGGTACATTTGCTTCCTGGCAGATGGAGCCAATGAAGAAGGAATACTTCCTCTGGTTCACACTCCTGAGCATCGGTGTATATGGCTTCTTCATCTCTATCGACATGTTCACCATGTTCATGTTCTATGAGGTTGCGCTGATTCCTATGTATCTCCTCATCGGTGTATGGGGTAGTGGTGCAAAGGAGTATTCAGCCATGAAGTTGACTTTGATGTTGATGGGTGGTTCAGCCCTTTTGGTTATCGGTATCCTGGGAATCTACTTCTACAGTGGTGCTCAGACCTTCGAAATCCTGGATATCGCTCACCATACCAATGGTGCTCACGCTATCCCTGAGAGCGTGCAGAACGTGTTCTTCCCATTGCTCTTCATCGGTTTCGGTATCCTCGGTGCGCTGTTCCCATTCCATACATGGTCTCCTGATGGTCACGCCAGTGCGCCAACAGCCGTATCTATGTTGCACGCCGGTGTATTGATGAAGCTTGGTGGTTACGGTTGCTTCCGTATCGCCATGTTCCTCTTGCCAGCTGCTACTCACGGATTCTGGATCAAGGTGTTCCTCGTACTGACTACTATCTCTATCGTATATGGTGCTTTGTCAGCATGTGTACAGACCGACTTGAAGTACATCAACGCTTACTCATCAGTATCTCACTGTGGTATGGTGCTCTTCGCTCTCTGTATGATGACCGAGACAGCCGCTACTGGTGCAATCCTCCAGATGTTGTCTCACGGTTTGATGACCGCCCTCTTCTTCGCCGTTATCGGTATGATTTACCATCAGGCTGGTACACGTGACGTACGTTATCTGGGTGGTTTGATGAAGATTATTCCATTCCTCTCTGTAGGTTATGCAGTAGCTGGTTTGGCTAACCTCGGTTTGCCTGGTTTCTCTGGTTTCGTAGCCGAGATGACCATCTTCGTAGGTGCCTTCCAGAATGCAGATACATTCCATCGCGTATGTACCATCATTGCATGTACCTCAATCGTTGTAACTGCGGTTTACATCCTGCGTTGTGTTGGTAAGATCCTTTATCAGAAGGTTCCTAATCCAAAGTTGGAGAAGCTTCACGATGCTACCTGGGACGAGCGTATCGCTGTAGCAGGTCTTATCGCCTGCGTTGCTGGTCTCGGTATGTTCCCACTCTGGGCAGAGGAGATTATCATGGACGCTGTCGGTCCTATCTTTAGTGTAATCATGTAATAAATATCAGAAGAAATGAATTACAGTCAATTTTTAAATATGATTCCAGAAGCTACCCTGATGGTAGTTCTGTTGATCACTTTCATTGCTGACTTCTGCAGTTCCAAGAGCGCAGACCGTAAGTGGTTCAATCCTCTGGTATGTCTCTTGATGGTGGCTCACATCGTCATCAATATCTTCCCAACAGAAGCCACAGAGGCATTTGGCGGCATGTACACAACAGGTCCTGCTGCCGGTGTCTTGAAGACCATCCTGGCGCTGGGTACCCTCATCGTGATGGTACAGGCTAAGGAGTGGTTGAGCCGCAAGGACACAGCCTTCAAGGAGGGTGAGTTCTATATGCTGATTATCTCTACCTTGCTCGGTATGAACATGATGGTTAGTGCCAACCACTTCCTCCTGTTCTTCCTCGGTCTTGAAATGGCATCTGTGCCAATGGCTTGCTTGGTAGCATTCGATAAGTACCGTCACAATTCTGCTGAGGCAGGAGCTAAGTTTATTTTGACCGCTACTTTCTCTAGTGGTGTGATGATTTACGGTATCTCTCTGCTCTATGCTGCTTGTGGTACTTTGTACTTCGATGATATCGCAAAGGTTATCTCTGCATCACCATTGACCATCGCCGGTATGGTATTCTTCTTCAGTGGTCTCGGTTTCAAGATTTCCTTGGTTCCTTTCCACTTCTGGACAGCCGATTCATACCAGGGTGCACCAACTACAGTTACAGGTTATCTGTCAGTAGTATCTAAGGGTGCTGCAGCGTTTACTCTCTGCGCTATCCTCATGAAGGTGTTCCAGCCAATGGTAGAGTACTGGACCGTGTTGCTTTACATCGTGATTGTACTTTCTATCACTATCGCCAACCTGTTTGCCATCCGTCAGAGCGACCTGAAGCGTTTCATGGCATTCTCTTCTATCTCTCAGGCAGGTTACATCATGTTGGCAGTGGTAGGTAACTCAGCGATGAGCGTGAGCGCCCTGACTTACTATGTATTGATTTACGTAGTAGCCAACCTGAGCGTCTTCACCATCATCTCATCTATTGAGGAGCACAACAACGGTACAGTTCAGATGGACAGCTACAATGGTTTGTACAAGACCAATCCACGTCTGGCATTCCTGATGACCTTGGCATTGTTCTCATTGGGTGGTATTCCTCCTTTCGCCGGTATGTTCTCGAAGTTCTTCGTGTTCATGGCAGCAGTTGGTACACACGACATCCACACCACATTGGGAGCCTGGGCATACGGCGTAGTATTCATCGCGTTGGTAAACACTGTTATCAGCTTGTACTACTACCTGCTCATCGTGAAGGCTATGTTCATCAAGCACAGCGATAATCCGCTTCCTACTTTCCAGAGCGCATGCTCAACCAAGTTGGCGCTTGCTATCTGCACCGTAGGTATCGTAGCATTCGGTATTTGCTCATTCGTCTTCGACTGGATTTCAGTTGCAGTGAATGCGTAAATCATCAATAATTTATAAAAATCCCAGCAATCGGTAAAAGATTGCTGGGATTTTTTTTGTTTTATCTAAAATTTGCAGTAACTTTGCACCCCGAAAGAGGCATGGTGCCTCCATTATACATTATAAATTATTAATTATCAATTGAAAAATGGATAAGTTACCAATGAATGATGTTCCGATGCTCGTAAGCGCCATCAACTTCCTGCTTCGTGACCACGAGTTTGAAACACTCGATGAGATTTGTAATCACTTCAATGTGAACCGTGCAGCATTAGAAACCAAAATGGCTACTCAGGGCTTTGAGTGGTCAGAGCAGCAGAAGAAATTCTGGTAAGAGTGCCCTATAAACTATTAATTATAAACTATTAATTAAATATGAATTCTCCTCGACCCTTGTGGAAGTCTGTACAAGACTATGTTTTGATTGCGATGGGTATGATATCCTACGCTATTGGATGGAACGTGTTCCTCTTGCCAACCAATGTAACAGCAAGCGGACTTCCTGGTATCTCCAGTATTATCTATTGGGCAACCGGTTGCCCTGTGCAAATTCCGTATTTTATCGTCAACGCCACCTTATTAACATGTGCGTTCAAGATTTTGGGAGCAAAGTTCTGTGTCAAGACTGTTTATGCCGTTATAGTGGTAACCATCCTGACCTCTTTCTTCTCCAGCCGTTTAGGTGATGTTCATCTTTTGGAAAACCAACCTTTATGGGCTGCTTTCCTGGGTGCCGTTTTCTGTGGCTGCGGAATCGGACTCGGTTTCTCTGTTGGTGGAAGTACGGGTGGTACGGATATCATCGCAGCCATCGTCAACAAGTATCGCGACATTTCCTTAGGTAGAGTGATTATGATATGCGACATCTTCATCATCAGTTCCAGCTATCTGGTGGTACACGATTGGGAGAAGGTGTTATATGGTTATGTAGTCCTTTGTGTTCAGGCATTTTGCATCGACCAGGTGGTAAACAGCAGAAGACGAAGCGTACAGTTCTTTATCATTTCGCAGAAGTATGAGGAGATAGGCAAGCGCATCAATGTAGATGCTGATAGGGGAGTAACGGTGGTGAATGCCAGCGGTTTTTATTCCGGTCAGGATGTGAAGATGCTGTTCGTGCTGGCCAAGCAGCGCCAGGCTCCTGCTATCTTCCGTCTTATCAGTGAGATAGATCCACATGCCTTTGTCAGTCAGAGTGCCGTTATCGGTGTGTATGGTGAAGGTTTTGACAAGATTAAATATAAAAGCAAAAAAGAGCATGGAGTTTAATCCATGCTTTTTTTGTTGGCATGTCACGCAGATATCGCAGGTCTGAGTGATGACCGGATAGGCGAAGAACTTGCCATAGGCATTCGGCATCTTCTCATTGATGTTCTTTTTTAACACGTACTGAATCATAAAGTGGTTAATTTAGTGAT
>NZ_JBQKLN010000043.1:0-34599 GCF_052116205.1 Prevotella sp. Sow4_E9_plate
TACTGAAAATCAGCGACTTGACCAACTTTTTATAGTTAAGTTTTCATAAGCATTTCTTAATATAAGTTATTGATTTACAGCCGATTAAATATTAATTTAACGCAGTATTGTATAAGATATAAAAGAAAAAGAGGGTGCATCATGAACTTATGACACACCCTCTTTTCTATTTATGTTTTAAAGATTGAATCGCAAACCAAACTGAAAATTGAAGTTCAGTTTCTTATCCTTGAAAGTGTTTTCAATCTCGCTGCCATTGTCAATGTAATATTTAGCACCCGGCTCAATATACAAGCCTACATTTGGCGTGATATCATATTGTGCTCCGAGCGAAGCCTTTCCTGAGAACTGCACTCTATCACGTTTGGCATTCTCTTTCTTTACTCCCTCCTCTTCCGTATCATTCTTCACATTCAAGTCAGCCTCAGCACCAGCCATCACATAGGCATGGAATCCTCCACTCTTCCATAACTCATAGTTCAAACCTACCGGAATGCCCACATAGTGAAGCACCTGATGGACATTATAATTGTTATGAGGTGCATACGGATAAAAGTCGGAGGAGGTACGGGTATACACGAAACCCGAACTCAACGACAGACGTGGAGCAATACCAAATGCCACCTGCAATCCTACAGAGACAGGAGCATGATGCTTGGCTTCGCCTTTATGGGTTTTCTGAACCACCTTATAGGATGCCATCAGATAATCGATATCATTCACACCTCCTACTGTTGGATCAGGAACAACACCCGGCATAGGGTCTGCCAAAACACCAGAACTCGCATAGGAATCATCAGAAGTAGACAATCCCAAGTTCGGGCTCAGATTTTCTGCATAGAGCTTCATTGACCAGCCAACAGTCTCTTCATGATGAGAGAATTGATAAGCATCAGCCACTACGGCATTCGCAAAGAGGTTATCAATAGACTTTGCCTTTTGAGTCTGCCGGGCCGGAGAATCCTGCTGAAGAGTTGATTCAGTTTTCTCTTCTGCAGATGAGACTGGCTGAGAATCAACAGATGCCACCATCAATTCATTCTCCGAAGCTGGCATCACTTCATTCTCGGAAGCAGAAGCCAAAAGAACCGTTTGATCAGCCAAAAGCTGTCTTCCAGCATTTTTACCTTCTACGGTTTGCTTTGGATTCCTTTTCATCCCCAACCCTACATTGTCATCTCTGGAATCAAGCGTATTCCCAGCTCCATTTTCCAATGTCTTACCCATAGGATGCAAATGCTCTGCAACCGCAGATGCAGATGGTTTATCTGTGACCATTGCCAACTGCGAACTGGCAAGTTTGTCTTCCTCCTGATGGAAGTAGACATAACTACCTCCTACTCCCAACAAAGCCACAGCCGCAGCAGCAGACCAACGTTTCCAAGTGTTTATATGGATTATTTTACCATGTTTAGATACCTCTTGATGTCCCGTCTTCTGAGCAAGCGATTGTTCAATACCCGCCCACAAGTTACGGCTGACAGGCTCTTGATAGTCTGCCAACTGATCTCGAAGTTTGTTTGTCCAATCATTATTACTCATATTCTTTCTCGTTTAATTTACTCAGATAATCATTAATTTTTCTTGCCAAGAGTTTCTTGGCTCTCAGATACTGCGATGCCGAACTACTTTCCTTAATGCCTAACCTCAGGGCTATCTCCTTATGACTCAACTGTTCGAAGACATACATATTAAGTACTAATCTATAGCCATCAGGCAGTTCTCCTATCATTTTAGTCAGCTCAGCAGGTGGTATCTTTTCTACAGGCGGTTCCTCTTCCAAAGGCTCATCCGGAAATTCTTCCACCAGCGTAAGTTTACTTTTCTGCCGAACACAAGTAATCGCCTCATTTGCAACAATACGAAGCAACCACCCCTTCAGTGATCCTTCACCTCTATACTGAAAATTCGGAATCGCAGCAAAAACCTTGATGAAGCTGTCCTGGACAACATCCTCGGCATCTTCGCGCAAAGGGGCATACCTCAGCGCAACCGCCATGGCATGCCCTACATACCGTTCGTACAACCGATGCATAGCATCCCGGCTGCCACGAAAAATATCGTCCAAAAGCTCCTTCTCAGATTCCACTTTTATTTTCTCTTTTTTAAATCAAACGAAAGATATGAAAATCCTTGCATCAAATCATGAACTTTTTTTTGAAAAACTTATCAAACGACATCAAAAACCATTCCCTCCTGAGAGAGTATAGAGTGTTCAAACACCGCCTTGGCCTCTTGCAGCAAGACCTGTTCGTCATTATATCTCGCACTATAATGTCCCAGAAGCAAGGTTCCCACACCCGCTCCTGCTGCTATGGTAGCAGCCTGGCGCGCCGTACTATGATAATATATCTTGGCACGATCTTCCTGATCCGATGTATAGGTACTCTCATGATATAACACAGTAACGCCTTTCACCTTCTCTTTCAAACCAGGCACAAAACGAGTATCACTGCAGTAAGCATAACTACGAGGCGAATCAGCAGGCTGAACGAGTCGGGCATTCGGGATAACATCACCATCCTCATTCGTCCAATCAGCACCATTCTTGATATTGTTGATCTGACTGACAGGAATGCCATAATAGTCTATCATATCACGACGGATATGTGGCAAGGTAGGTTTCTCACGGAAGATGAATCCACAACAAGGCACACGATGCTGCAAAGGTACAGTTTCAACGGTAAGAGAGTGGTCCTCATATATGACCTGCTGCTTCTCTGTATCAACGGGAATCATTTCCATCTCATACTCCATCGTCTGCATGAAGAATTCAACCTGCTGCCTGAAGAGAGGTTCATAATCCTTGGGAGCATAAATTCTCAACTTGGAAGTACGTCCGAGCATTCCAAGCGTAGACAACAATCCCATCAAACCGAAACAGTGGTCGCCATGCATATGACTGATAAAGATGGCATTCAGTTTGGAGAAATGGATGTGAGAGCGACGGAACTGCATCTGCGCTCCTTCACCGCAATCCACCATGAAGCACTTGCCTCTCATCTCTATGAGTTGAGAGGAAGCGTTATGTTTGAGGGTAGGCAGTGCACTGCCACAACCCAGAATATGTATCTTAAAAGGTTCCATTAGCAAAATTATTCATCTTACACCGTTCCTGATTCACCAGGCAACTATTCCTGACGCTTAAAGACGAAGATACCCTGATGATTCTCCAACAGCAAACTGTCAGGACCCAAATTATCGATATCAAAGGTGTCCTTATTCAAAAGCAGCTTACCATTCAGGATTTTCCAGGAAGTCCAAGGGTTGGTTTCAGCCTTGACATTATTCTTCACCACGCCACCTTCCAGAAGGTCGAAATTCTTATCCAGAGAAATCCACTTACCCAACAAAGAAGTAAGATTGATAATCTTCCTGGCAACCATCTCCCCATCCTGTGCCTTATAAGCCAAAAGGGCAATACGGTCGCCAGCCATCAATCCTCCCTGAACAATAGAAGGGTCAGCGTCATCAATAAAGACAGAAAGCGTATCACCCTCATCAGAACACAGTTCTAGACTGTGCATGGATGTACCTTCTCCGCACACACCATATATCGTCGAATCATTCATCTCCTCTACTTCAACAGAGTCATTGGTACTGATAACAGAAGTCTCCTTCTTTTCCTTACAGCTATTGGCAGCAAACATGACTACCAAAGCTATCGCTATATACACTAACTTTTTCATAACTTTCCTAAGTTAAATATTAATATTGCTCAACATGACTGTTGATTTCCCAGCTTATCTACGTTTACTCACTCTTGCGCTCTTCCTGCTTGGCTTCATTCCAGAGTTGATCCATTTCTTCCAGGCTCATATCCTTCAGATTTCTGCCCTGCTTAAAGGAATGATCTTCCACATAATTGAAGCGACGGATAAACTTCTGGTTCGTCTTTTCGAGGGCATTGTCAGGATTGAGTTTGTAGAGACGGGCAGCATTGATGACAGAGAAGAGGAAATCTCCCAATTCCTGGGTAGACTTTTCCTTGTCTTCCCTAGCCAATTCCACCTTGAGTTCCTCCAGTTCTTCCTGCACCTTATCCCATACATCCTCCTTTTCCTTCCAGTCAAAGCCCACATTGCGAGCCTTGTCCTGAATGCGATAAGCCTTGATAAGCGAAGGAAGAGAATTAGGTACTCCACTCAGGACTCTTTCATTGCCATCCTTCTCCTGCTGCTTGATCTGCTCCCAAGTCTTTTCCACGGAAGCCGCAGTCTTGGGTTTTCCAGCCTTCAATGCCTGAGCATCAGACTCCTTATACACAACCTGTCCGGCTTCATTGATATACATATCAGGATTAGAGACCGTCCATTCCCCCTCTTCATTCCAATTGATGAACGGATGGCGGAACATAAGTTTATCAGCTTCCTGGTTGCAGACATCACAAATATCAAACTTGCCATCTTCACGACCAATAATGCTATAAAACATCACATGTTCCAAGACGTCACCCAATTCTTTCTTTATATCCTTATAATCACGCTTCATGAGGGCATCACAAAGTTCGAAAGTCTCCTCGATGGTGTTAGGTCGAAGACTTTCAAACGTCTGTTTTCTGTCCCAAGGACATTGAACACGAAGTCGGTCCTGAACATCCAGCAATCTGCTGAATGCAGCTAGTTTTTCTTCTTTTGTATGCACTTTTATAGAGTTAAAATTAAATATTCATTATAAAATCATCGATAATCGAATTATTTTTGTGCAAAGATAGGCAAAAAATTTGGCAGAAACAAATTTTTTAATTATCTTTGCACTCGAAAGATAACTTTTCGAGCGATGTTTCAATTCTTGAAACGTCAAAATCACTCAGAAACAATATTCACATATACAATATATAATAATGTATAGCAAGGAAGAATTATCAGCAAATAGTGTCGTTCAGTTAAAGGACATTGCTAAGCAAATTGGAGTCAAGATTAAATCTGGCGACAATAAGGAAACGATTATCAATACTATTTTCAATGCTCAGACAGAGGATTCTACTCTGGCTGTAACAAAACGCAAGCGTACCCGTATCGTCTCCAGCAAAGAGGATAGAGTATATAGCGTAAATGGTATCGATGGAGAAAACTTTGACGTACAAAAGCATCAAGTAACAGGTCCAACAGAGAACAATGCGAAGGAAGAAGTCCTCCTGGAGGAAGAGACAAAAGACCCATTGGCAGCATTCCCAAAACACCGTGGGCGCAAGAGCAAAGCAGAGCTTGAAGCCATAGCTGCTGCCAAGGCTGCTGCCATCAAAGCACAGCAGGAAAAACAGGATGCGCAACAAGGAACTCCAGTAGAGGCAAACCTTAACTTTTCAGAGCAGAATGTTCCTGAGACATTAACCACAGAGCAGTCTGATTCTACAGGAGCTAGCCAGAACGATTCGATCACATCAGGAGAAAACCACTTCCAGCAAAATGATTCCTTCATACCGGAAGAACAATTTGCACAGAATGAGGCAAACAAGGACAATCAAGGAAACGACAAAGAGGAACTGATTGCAAAATTGCAAGCCAAAATGGAAGCACACAACAACAAGAATACGGATACCGACAATGATGCCGATTCTGCTGAAGAGAATCAGGAAGCATACAAGCCAGAAGCAGCCAACAATGCAAACGGTATATGGGAAGGAGATCCTGCTGATGGTACTGACTTCATCACCGTTGTAGACATTCCTATCGAAGACCAGACTGCCATTCCTTTGGTAGACATCTTCGACAGACCAATCAATACAGCAAATCCTGCGGCAGCACAGGAAACTCCTAACGTAGAAGTGATTCCTGAGCCAGCCTATGATTTCTCTGGCATCGTCACATCATGCGGAGTGCTTGAAGTGATGCCGGATGGATATGGATTCCTGCGCAGCAGCGACTACAATTACCTTTCTTCACCAGACGATGTCTATGTATCTGCCAATCAGATCAAGCGATATGGTCTTAAGACGGGTGACGTTGTATTCTGCCAGGTTCGTCCACCACACGAGGGTGAAAAATACTTCCCACTCACAAACATTGAAAAGATCAACGGTCGTGAACCATCAGAAGTAAGAGACCGTGTACCATTTGAACATCTAACTCCTCTCTTCCCAGACGAGAAGTTCAATCTTTGCGGAGACCGCAAGACCACCAACCTGAGCACACGAATCGTAGACCTGTTCTCTCCTATCGGTAAAGGACAGCGTGCCCTTATTGTGGCTCAGCCTAAGACCGGTAAGACCATCCTCATGAAGGATATCGCCAATGCAATAGCAGCCAATCATCCAGAAGCCTATCTGATGATGTTGCTCATTGATGAGCGTCCTGAGGAGGTTACCGACATGGCCCGCACCGTCAATGCAGAGGTGATTGCCTCTACATTCGATGAACCTGCTGAGCGCCATGTGAAGATTGCAGGTATCGTTCTGGAAAAGGCAAAGAGAATGGTAGAGTGCGGACATGATGTAGTCATCTTCCTGGATTCCATCACCCGTCTGGCTCGTGCTTACAATACTGTGGCTCCAGCATCCGGTAAGGTTTTGACCGGTGGTGTTGATGCCAATGCTTTGCAGAAGCCTAAGCGCTTCTTTGGTGCTGCACGTAACATCGAAGGCGGTGGCTCTCTCACCATCATCGCAACAGCCTTGATTGATACAGGTAGCAAGATGGACGAAGTAATCTTCGAGGAATTCAAGGGTACAGGTAACATGGAATTGCAGCTTGACCGCTCACTCAGCAACAAGCGTATCTTCCCTGCTGTCAACCTCGTGGCTTCATCTACACGTCGTGATGATCTCCTGCAAGACAGAACCACACTCGACCGTATGTGGATTCTCCGCAAGTACATCTCTGACATGAACCCTATTGAGGCAATGAATACCATCCACCAGTCAATGCAGAACACTCGCAACAATGACGAGTTCCTACTGTCGATGAATTCATAAAAAAGTCTCAGCATAGTCTCATTGACTCAAATCAAGAAATGCATGTTACATACACATTTCATGCAGAAATATTCGTTATTCCGATAAAAAAGTGTTAACTTTGCACTCGTATTAAGGAATAACGAATAATAAAATTTAAAAGATTAGAAAAAATTATGATGACTATGTTTACTTTAGCGTTAGCAGCAGTAATGTTCTCAGGAATGGTTGTATGTATGGGTATGTTCTTGAAGCATGTTATACATTCTATACCAGAGGTAGTTGATATCAACCATAGAGTATGTCTCTGTAAGTAAAGTAGACTCAAAATATTTCAGAGAGAGAGATTTTAAAAAAGAAAGGGCGGGTTCCGAATATGGAACCTGCCCTTCTTGCTTTATTGTATTACCAATCAATCTTATTTACCGCTTTCCGGTACCAGGAACTTGTCACCAGACTGCTTAACCAATTCCTTGGCATACTTCTCAGGATAGCCTGGACGAGCTGGACGAGCACCCAAACCATACTGGGTCTTCTCGAAAGTACCGTTCTTGTCGGTTGGCTTGATAATCATATCATTATACTTCACCACCATGAACTCGAAAAGCTGGTTCCAGCGAGCCAACATCTGCTGAGCCTTCTCTACACTGTAGTCGTTGAGATACTTCACAGCAGCCTGTGGGTTCCGGGCATAAAGCTCCTGAGCCTTCTTCTCAACACCTGCCTGAGCAGCGAAATAGCTGCTGTCCAAGCTATCACGAACCTCCTTCAAGGTTGGGAACATCAGGCTGTAACGAGGATAAACCATATTGCTGGTCATGTTGCATACCCAGTAAGCATTCTTCTTGCTGAAATGCAAGGCATCAGCACCAGGAGTATTGTAGCACTCAGGACGCTCGGTCATAGAGCAATATACAGGAGTGAATGCAGCCATGTTGGCATCATCATTGGCAAACCAGAACACGCCACCAATCTCTCTTGGCAACCATGAACGCATCTGACTTACGAATACGAAACCACTCTGCTGGGTGCTGACAGGACGCTCGTTGAAATACTGCTTGCCATCCACCTTGTACATCAATGGTGTAGGACGATATGGCATCTCCCAGATACCGCCACCGATATCAGAACCGTCGGCTACAGAAAGAGGAGTACCCTCGTAATGATCGCGCATCACATTCTCTACATCTTGAACGCTCACCTTCTTGTTAGGAACCACCCAGAGAGGCATATCCTGCGCATCAGGATTCTTGCCGAGTGCCCAATCCAAATATGGAGTCATGTCATAGAAGTGGTTGAGCATAGACCATGCACGGGCATCGCAGAAACGACGGCCAGAGAAATCAGGCTTGGCATAAGCCATCTTCCAAGAGAAATCAGCATCCTTGCCCTGGAACCAGCCCTTGCTGCGAGCAAAAGAAACCACGTCCTTGGCATACATCACGTTCTTCTTGTCCTTCATGTTGAACTTGCCGATGCGGCTCTGGTTGGCATGAGCACAGACTGCATCATCCGGAATACGGAGGGCTACCCATACAGCACCCTTGGAACCGGCACCCTTACCCATCATCTCCATGATCCAAGCCTCGTTAGGATCGCAGATGGTGAAGGTTTCACCTTCTGAATTATAACCGTACGTATTGGCGAGGGTGGTCATCACCTTGATAGCCTCGCGGGCAGTCTTACTGCGCTGCAAAGCTACATAGATAAGTGAACCATAGTCCATGATACCGGTAGAATCCACCATCTCCTCACGACCGCCATAGGTAGTCTCGCCGATGGTAACCTGCCATTCGTTGATATTGCCGATAACGCTATAGGTCTGGGCTGCCTCAGGAATCTCACCATGATACTTGTTGGTATCCCAGTCATAAATCTTGCGCATCTCGCCCTTGGCGTGCTTAGCCGCAGGATAATGGCAGAGGTTCTGGAACATACCGTAGTCATCGGCACTATAAGAACACATCACGGAACCATCCACAGATGCCTTCTTGCCCACAATGAAGTTGCTGCAAGCCTCTGCCTCAGAGACACAGCCCATCATAGCTACAGCCATCATGGCTGAAGCAAAAATCTTATTCATAAAATATACCTTTATTTACTGAACTTTCGCATATCAGGAAGTTAAAGGAGTTAAGGAGTTAAGACGTATGTCTTGCTGCTTAAAAAATTACACCAAAAAGACTGTTGTCTTAACTCCTCAGCGACCGTAGGGAGCGATAACTCCTTTAACTCCTTTAACTTCTGAGCTTGCGAAACTTGAATATATTTATATTAATCACAAGCCTTGAAGCTCATATCCAAGCCCTTTACACTATGTGTCAAGGCACCAACAGAGATGAAATCAACACCCTGCTCTGCATAGTCACGGATAGTATCGTAGGTGATACCGCCAGATGACTCTGTCTCATACTTGCCAGCAATGATATCTACAGCCTTCTTGGTATCAGGCACAGAGAAGTTGTCGAGCATGATACGGTTGACACCACCGTGCTTCAATACCTGGTCGAGCTCATCGAAGCTGCGAACCTCGATTTCAATCTTCAGGTCGAGACCCTTCTCCTTGAGATAAGCATGGCAACGGTCGATAGCGTTGTCGATACCGCCAGCGAAGTCGATATGGTTGTCCTTGAGAAGAATCATATCGAAGAGACCGATACGATGGTTCATACCACCGCCAATCTTCACAGCCTGCTTCTCCAACATACGGAGACCTGGAGTGGTCTTACGGGTGTCGAGGATGTGAGTCTTGGTACCTTCGAGGCGCTTAACATACTTAGCGGTCATAGTAGCAATACCACTCATACGCTGCATGATGTTGAGCATGAGACGCTCAGTCTGAAGCAGAGAGCGGGTCTTTCCTTCAACAATCATGGCGATATCGCCCTTCTTGACATGGGTACCGTCCTGCAGCAACACCTCCACCTTCATGGTAGGGTCAAAGCGGGCAAATACTTTCTTTGCCAATTCAACACCAGCCAAAACGCCATCTTCCTTGATGAGCAAATGACTCTTACCCATGGCGTCCTCTGGGATACAACACAAGGTTGTGTGGTCGCCGTCACCGATATCCTCAGCAAATGCCAAGTCTATCAACTTGTCTTCTAATTGATCTACGCTTAACATATTATTAATGTTTATTGTTTAATGTTTCATGTTTACTTTTTTGGGGGAGATTTCTTAATTATCAATTCTCTTCCCCTTCCAATAGGCACGTCGGATACCTTCCTCGTCTATGATGATTCGAATTTCACCGCCTAGCCATTCCGTCATCGGCAGTTCATCCCGAAATTCATAATAGTTGACTACCCTGCTATCTTCCAGTTCAACAACGGCCTGAAGAAGCTGGGTACCATCAGGAAGGCTAACGACATGCGCTCCACATCTTCTTGTTTCCATCAGCCTACTCTACCTTCATTTCTACCGGTCGCAGCTGTTTCCCATTTGGAGAAGGAAGCGGCTGGTTGAGTATCGGTCTTGCTGCATGATCGATAGGAATAGGCTTCAGAGAATCTACCTTGGTACTGTCTTTAGAAGCAGAGTCCTTCGCCTTATCTTCCTTCTTGGCATGCATTCTGATGAGTCGGATATGCTCAAGGAACATCAGCTTGAGAGTAGATTCAGAAGTTTCATTCGTTGCGAAACCACCAGCACTCAGCATAAAGTATCCCTTTACCTGCTTGATTCCAAGATTCTCATTATCCTTAATCTGCATAGAATAATGCTGGGAGCCGGAGATATGGATGATAGACTGAGCAACACTATCATTGGTGAATTCAACAGCCAACAAGGCGATACCATCACGAATACCATCCTGATAGATGAACTGGGAATCGAAATCCAGCATCACGCAGTCGCCCTTGTGGTAGGCGGTATCAGCTTCCATCTTAAAGCTGAAGACATTATATGGCTGAATAGTACTGAAGACCATAGAACGGGCATAACTCCAGATATTAGCCGTATCACCAGTAGCTGACAAGGTGTTGAAATCTGCACCAGCATGGCTACTTCCACCAAGCGCTTCAGTCTCATTACCCAGACGGTCAGCCAAGTCTTTATAGACATCCTTCAACAGTTCCGTATGTCGCATGTAATAAACCATAGAGCTGTCAAACTCAGCAGACGTAACATCATGCTTCTTCAGAACCGCCTCACGATAGGTCAGACTCTCTCCCTTGTCGCCACCATCCTTGGTATGCGCCATGGACAGCGCCAAATGATAATCGTAAAGAATATCTGTCATCTGACCCTTAGAAAGCACGTCACCAGGAAGCGAAGGCTTACATGAAGCCATCATCTCCATCAGACATACGATACCAACCAGGAAACACAGATAGATGAATGATTTTTTCATAAGACTAATCCTCCTTGTTTTGAGCACTATACTCTTTAGCAACCTCTACATGATTCTTTTCTTCAGCAGTCATGTCCTGTTCTTTATCAGCAGACTTAGCTTTCTTCTTTCCATCTCCCAGACTTTCCAGTTCCTTACGGCAGAAAAGAAGCATAGAGATAATACCGACAGAGACACAGGCATCAGCCAGATTGAAAACAGGATCAAAAAAGACACCATGCTGACCTCCGAGGAAAGGCACCCATTCAGGCCAGGTATAGCTAAAGAATGGGAAGCGGAACATATCTACAACCTTACCCATCAGGAAAGGAGCATAACCCTCGCCAAAAGGTACCTGATAAGATACATAATAAGGCGAAGCTGCTGTAAAGATGAGACCGTAGAACATGGAGTCGATGATATTACCGATGGCTCCGGTTGTGACCAGAGCTACCAGGATGATATACAGCTTCCGATGCTTTCCCGACTTGATGATGTGGCACAAATACCACAACAGAACACAGATGGCGGTGAGGCGCAGCATACTCAGCCAGAACTTGCCGATAAACGTCATGCCCCAGGCCATACCATTGTTCTCTATGAACTCTATAAAAAACCAATCTGTAACACGAACAGACTCGCCAAGGCAAAAATGGGTCTTGATGTACAACTTGATAATCTGATCGATAACCAAAAGTACAACCATCATTGCGGTGACGAGCCAGCCGATATGTAATTTACTATTTTTCTCCATTTATTAATGTTTTCTTGCTTCCTTGGAAGCTACACTCAATGTGGCATGAGGTACAGCACGCAATCGCTCCTTAGGAATCAGCTCACCTGTCTCGCGGTCGATACCGTAGGTCTTGTTCTCGATGCGAATCAACGCAGCCTCCAATCCCTTGATAAACTTCTGCTGGCGCTGAGCCATCTGGATGATTTCCTCCTTGCTCTGTGCCTCGCTTCCCTCCTCCAGGGCCTTGTAGGTTGGTGATGTATCTACCACATCATTACTATCAGAGTGATTAAGCTGAGCCATACAGTCTCTGTAGGTCTGCTTTGCCACCTTTAATTTCTCTTCAATGATAGCGCGGAACTCAGCGAGATCCTCATCGCTATAACGTGCTTTTTCGTTAGCCATAGATGTTCTTTTGTTAAAAGTTATTATTAATGTTGTCTAGCTATTAAGGTATTAGAAGTTAGAAGTAAGCAGTTTTGGTAAAACTCCGAACTCCCAACTTCTAACTCCTAGCTTATTTAATTCTTCTCTACAAGAATGTTCAACTTAAAGTCATCAAACTCGGTCTCAACACCTGCGTTGTCACCGATTTCGATGCTGTCTGCCAATACCTGCCCCTTGATGTAGTCGCCGAATGCCTCGATAGCTGCATTGGTCTCCTCGTTAGGAGCCACAGTTACGTTGACGCGGTCTGTAATCTCCAGTCCGGTCTCCTTGCGGAGGTTCTGGATACGGTTGATCAGCTCACGAGCCATACCCTCTTTCTTCAATTCTGGGGTCAACTCTACCTCAAGTGCAACGGTCAGATTGCCCTCGTTAGAAACGAGCCATCCTGGGATATCCTCAGAGATAATCTCCACGTCGGCTACCTCTACCACGGCTTCCTGTCCGTCGATATTCAATGTGATGTTGCCTGCCTTCTCGAAGGCTGCAATCTGGTCCTGATCGAGTGCTGACATCTGGGCTGCAACACCCTTCATCAGCTTGCCGAATTTCTTACCCATCACTCTGAAGTTACACTTCACCTTCTTAACGAGAATGCCCTGACCCTCAATGAAGTTAACCTCCTTCACGTTCACCTCGTTCTTCAACAGTCCGGCTACTGCCTCGATGTGTGCCTTCTGCACATCATCTACGGCAGGAATCATGATCTGCTGCAGTGGCTGACGCACCTTGATGTTCACCTTGCGGCGCAATGCCAATACCATAGAAGTAATCTTCTGGGCGATGGCCATACGCTCCTCCAGGTCGGCATCGATAGTAGCTTCATCAGCTACTGGGAACTTATCCAGGTGTACGCTCTCCAACTCGCCGCCCAAGTCGTGATACAACTCGTCAGCATAGAATGGAGCGAATGGAGCCAAGAGCTTAGCCACTGTCATCAAGCAGCTATAGAGAGTCTGGTAAGCGCTCAACTTGTCCTCGCTCATCTCCTTACCCCAGAAACGTTTACGGTTCAGACGAACGTACCAGTTAGAGAGGTCATCGTTTACGAATGCATCGATGAGACGACCAGCACGGGTTGGATCATAGCCAGCCAACTCTCTGTCAACGTCCTTGATGAGGGTATTGAGTGAAGAGAGAATCCAGCGGTCAATCTCTGGGCGCTTCTCGAATGGCACCTGAGCAGCCTCTGCATCGAAACCATCTACATTAGCGTAGAGGGCGAAGAAGCTGTAGGTATTATATAAGGTACCGAAGAACTTGCGACGGGTCTCATCTACACCGTTAGGGTCGAACTTGAGGTTATCCCAAGGCTCGCTGTTGGTCATCATATAGAAACGAACAGGGTCGGCACCATACTTGTCAATCATCTCGAATGGGTTGGTCACGTTACCCACGTGCTTACTCATCTTGTTGCCCTTAGCATCGAGAACGAGACCAGAAGAGATTACGTTCTTGAAGGCTACGCTGTCGAATACCATGGTAGCGATGGCGTGCAGGGTGAAGAACCATCCACGGGTCTGATCCACGCCCTCGTTGATGAAGTCGGCTGGATAGAACTTAGGAGGAATAGCATATCCCTCGTAGGTGCTGTGGATGAGTGCATCGCGGTCTGCCTCTGTGCCACGGGCCATCTCTCCCTCGAATGGGTAGTGGAGCTGGGCATAAGGCATTGAACCTGAATCGAACCAAACGTCGATGAGGTCGCTCTCACGATACATTGGCTTGCCCTCCTCGTTTACCAATACGATCTTGTCAACGTATGGACGGTGGAGGTCAATCTTATCATAGTTCTCCTGACTGTAGTCGCCAGGAACGAAACCATTCTCCTTCAATGGGTTGCTCTGCATGATGCCTGCAGCCACAGACTTCTCGATTTCAGCATACAGTTCCTCGAGGCTGCCGATGCACTTCTCGCCACGGTTCTCGTCACGCCAGATTGGCAATGGAGTACCCCAGAAGCGGGAACGTGAAAGGTTCCAGTCGTTCAGGTTTTCGAGCCAGTTGCCGAAACGGCCTGTACCGGTGCTCTCAGGCTGCCAGTTGATGGTCTTGTTGAGTTCTACCATGCGCTCCTTGCGGGCGGTATCCTTGATAAACCAGCTATCCAATGGGTAGTAGAGGATAGGCTTGTCGGTACGCCAGCAGTGAGGATAGTTGTGCACGTGCTTCTCGCTCTTGAAAGCCTTGCCCTCCTGCTTCAACTCGTAGCAGAGTACGATGTTCAGGTCTTCTGCCTTATCAGAAGCCTTCTTGTCCCAAACACCATCCACATTAAACTGTGGGTCGTAGGCATTCTTCACGTAGTCGCCTGCATGATGAGCGTATGCCTCCTTGTTGACGCAAGCGTTCACGAAGTTGTCATCGAGGTCTTCGATGAGATAGAACTTACCCTGCAGGTCAACCATTGGGCGGGTCTCACCCTTCTTATTAATAAGGTAGAGGGCTGGGATGTTGGCATCCTTAGCCACCTTGGCATCATCGGCACCGAATGTAGGAGCGATGTGAACGATACCTGTACCGTCATCGGTAGTAACGTAGTCGCCGAGGATTACGCGGAAAGCCTCGCTATCCATCTCAACGAACTTATCGCGACCATCCTCAGAAGCGAATACCTTCTCAGGATGAGCAGCTGCATATTCTGTTACGAAAGCTGGAGCAAAAGCATCTACCTTCTCGCATGGCTTCACCCATGGCAGGAGCTGCTCGTAGTGCATGCCTTCGAGGTCGGTACCCTTCATGTGGTCGATAATGCGCCATGGGCACTGCTTCTTCTCCTTGTCGAATGGAAGGAGATCGCCCTCCTTGCACTCCTGGTCTGCCTTCAGATAAGAACCTACCAGCGCCTCAGCCATCACGAGTGTCATAGGCTCGCCATTGTAGAGGTTGTAGGTCTCGATAGCTACATAGTCAATCTTAGGACCCACACAGAGAGCCACGTTTGATGGCAAGGTCCAAGGTGTAGTGGTCCATGCGATGAAGTATGGCTTGCCCCACTTGGTCCACTCAGCCTTAGGATCCTTGATGAGGAACTGGGCAGTGGTGGTGAGGTCCTTTACATCACGGTAGCAGCCAGGCTGGTTCAACTCGTGAGAGCTCAAACCAGTACCTGCACCTGGAGAGTATGGCTGGATGGTGTAACCCTTGTAGAGCAGTCCCTTGTTGTAGAGCTGCTTGAGGAGCCACCAGAGTGTCTCGATATACTTGTTATCGTAGGTGATATAAGGATGGTCGAGATCTACGAAGTAACCCATCTTCTCGGTCAACTCGCGCCACTCAGCGGTGAACTTCATCACGTTCTCGCGGCACTTGTGGTTGTAATCCTCGGTAGAGATATACTTCTCAGAAGCCTTGTTGTCGATATCCTTCTTGGTGATGCCGAGTTCCTTTTCGACACCGAGTTCAACAGGGAGTCCGTGGGTATCCCATCCCGCCTTGCGGTGAACCTGGAAACCCTTCATGGTCTTGTATCTGTTGAATGTATCCTTGATACTACGTGCCAACACGTGGTGAATACCCGGGTGGCCATTAGCTGATGGAGGTCCCTCGAAGAAGATAAACTGAGGGCAGCCTTCACGCTCGTCGATAGACTTGTGGAAGATATCGTTTTTCTCCCACGCTGCTAGTACGTCATTGTTTGTCTGAGTCAAATTCAGACCGTTGTGCTCGGCAAATTTCTTAGCCATATTATCAATTTAAATTTTATATTGTTTTTACTTTTGGGCGCAAAGTTACAAAAAAAATATGTTTTACCCGAATAAAGGGGTAATAAATTAATAATTTTTCTATTAAAAATCCCGATTTGAGCACCAAAATACTACCTGATGCTCAAATCGGGAATCAATATTCTGTTAAGGCTGGCAGGAAAAGCCATCAGCCCAAACGCTATAATCCAAAACTGTCGAGAGTTGTAAATCAGTCCAGACTATGGAGCCATTTCTTACCCCATTTGGTAGAAAGCCAAATATTTATAGCAACTGCAATTAATGCAATAATGCCAAAAACCAAGGTCATACCTGTTGTAAAATCCAGCTGTTTCATAATTATTATTTTATTTTGATTATTCTAAACGCAGCGTAAGCTAACGCTATCGTTCCTATAATACCTCCGGCAAACATACCTAAAAGTCTTTCAGGATTACCAGTATCCGTAACCAAAGCCATACCACTTCCAAGTACAGTCGTACCAAAGCACATAGCTGCTAAGTTATAGAAGAACTTTCCTAGTTCCTCCCTACTTGTTCTTGCCCGTTGTTTATCTTCTCTTTGCGTCATAACTCTGATTTTTAAATCAATATTCAGTTTGACTTTGCAAATAAAAGAAAATATCCGGCAAAGTGGGATGATCCTGCTCTTTATTTAACAGTTTTTACACGAACCCTACAGATTTTCCGCCTCCTGCAGCCAGATGGAGGATGCGGCATCGCTAGGCATGCGCCAATCGCCACGAGGACTGAGGCTCACGCTTCCCACCTTCGGACCGTCTGGCAGACAGCTGCGCTTGAACTGCTGGTTGAAGAAACGGCGCACGAAGGTCTTCAGCCACTTCTTGATGGTCTCCTCATCATAGGAATCAGGATCGTTGTCGCTGATTTTCACGCGCTCCAGCTCGGTATCGATAAATGCCTTCTTTGCCAGCATGTAGATCTTGGCTGGACGGAAACCGAAGCGAAGGAAGTAGTAGAGGAAGAAATCGTGCAACTCGTATGGTCCCACCAGGTCTTCGGTCTTCTGCTTGATATTACCGTTCTCATCTGCCGGAATCAGCTCAGGACTGATTGGTGTATCGATGATGTCGCGAAGGGTGATGCGGCTCTGCTCGTCTACCCCACTCTCGGCAACATGGTTTACGAGATAACGGATCAGGGTCTTTGGGATGCTGGCATTCACGCCATACATGCTCATGTGGTCGCCATTATAGGTAGCCCATCCCAAAGCCAGCTCAGAGAGGTCGCCGGTACCGATAACCATTCCTCCCATCTTATTTGCCAGGTCCATCAGGATCTGGGTACGTTCACGTGCCTGCGAATTTTCATAGGTTACATCATGCACGCTGGCATCATGACCGATGTCCTCGAAGTGCTGGGTTACCGCCTTGGCGATGCTGATTTCCTTGATGGTGATACCGAGGCTCTGCATCAGTGAGATGGCATTGTTGTAGGTTCTGTCCGTGGTTCCGAAACCAGGCATGGTGACGCCCACGATACCCTTGCGGTTCATCTTCAGCTTATCAAATGCCTTCACACAGACGAGCAGTGCCAGCGTAGAATCCAGTCCGCCGCTGATACCCACCACTACGGTCTTGGCATGGGTATGGACGATGCGCTTGGCAAGTCCCATCAGCTGGATATTGAATATCTCCTCGCAGGAGGTATTCATGTCGTTGCTGGTAGGAATAAAAGGATGCGGATTCACCTCACGCTCCAGCACGAATTCACGCTCATTCTCGGTAGGATCTGCATCGATGTTGCGGATATTGAACTGTCCTCCGAGAACAGAATATTTGATGTTGCGCTGGGCATTCACATAGGTTGAATTTGTACGACGTTCCGAGCGGAGTTTCTCTACATCTACCTGCGAGATAACCATCTGAGGATCAAGTGAGAAACGTTCACTTTGTGAAAGTAAAACTCCATTCTCATAAATCAGGGCATTTCCACCATATACAACATCCTGTGTACTTTCCCCGAAACCGCAGGAACTATACACGTATCCGGTCATCGTGCGGGCGCTCTGCTGACTCAGAAGACTCTTCAGATAATTGTGCTTACCGATGAGTTCATCGCTGGCAGAGAGATTGAAGATAAGGTCAGCTCCAGCCAATGCCAACTTGTTGCTTGGAGGAGCAGGAGCCCATACATCCTCACAGATCTCCACGCCAAACTGCACGCCGTCGTAGGTCTGGAATATCTGCACATCCGGAGTCAGTTTCACCTTGTGTCCGGCATAGCGGATTTCGCTGTCTCTCAGGTCTTGAGCAGAGGCAAACCAGCGCTTCTCGTAGAACTCGCTGTAGTTAGGCAGATAGGTCTTAGGCACGACACCCAAGATCTGTCCGTGCTGGATGACGATACCGCAGTTGAGCAGCAGGTCACCAGCCACAACCGGTGCACCGACGATGGAGATGATATCTAGCTTGCGTGTGAAATCAAGCAGCATCATCACCGCCTGCTCCGATGTTTCCAGCAGCATCTGCTGGCGGAAAAGGTCCTGACAGGAATAGCCCGTAATGGACAGTTCCGGGAAAGTAATGATCTCTACACCCTTGCCTTCAGCCTGGGCTATCAGATCTTCTATCTGTTGAGCATTGAATACCACATCACCCACCTTGACAGATGGAATAGCACTCGCCACCTTGATAAATCCGTACTTCATATTACTTTGAACTTTGAGATTTGAACTTGGAACTTTGAACTTTGAACTTGGAACTTGGAACTGTATGATTACTTTGAGTGATATAACTTGCTAAGCATATCATAAAGTTCAAAGTTCCAAGTTCAATGTTCAATGTTTACTTAATCGTTACCTGTGTGGCACCATAGCCGTATTCCTGGAAGGAAGCATCCTGGTAGCTGCAGCTCTTATAGCGATAGTTCAGCTCATGGATGAGAGCCTGGCGCAGTACGCCTTCGCCCTTTCCATGGATGAAGACAATCTTCTGTCCCTTCTTGTTCTTGTATTCATTCATCGTCTTCGTGAACACATCCATCTGATAATGAAGGATATCGGCCGAATTCATTCCAGCAGTTGTTTCAAGTACCTCGTCCGCATGAAGGTCTACTACGAGTGTGCCATCATCCTTCTTGCTCTTCTTCTTGCCGGTATTGGCAATCACCTTCTCGTCCTTGTACATCTGCTCCTTCAATCGTTTGGAGTCGATAACGAGCGGACGAGCCACCTCGTCATTCTCTACGATGGTGAAGAGATAGGCTGGAGTCTCGAAGAAATCATTCTCCTCGAAGAGATGAAGCTTGTAGAACTTCACTGGGTCCAGACGGAACTGTACGTCGGTAGCCGGCTTCAGGAGGAAAGGTTTCTCCTTCTTGTAGGCAATCATCTGGATGGCGATATGCTCCATTTCGTTCAGCGCCTCACGGCCGAACTCCTCGATGAAGAGCTTGGTGTTAGGTTCGATTTCACCCTCAGCCTTCAAGGTCCAGGCATTGCCCTCTGCTACGAGATAAGTATAGTGCAGATAATAGTTGCTGTCGTTCACCATATAGGTCTCGAAACGGGTATTGGTAACCTCCTTGATATCGATAGGCACGAAGGCGAGATAGGCACTCAGCTTGTTGCCGCCCGTACGCTCCTGGATGTGCTTGACAAAGGTTACTTCCCTGTCAGCCGGATCATACTCTTCCTCCTCGATGTCGGTATCATGCTCATTGAGAATAGCCTTGATGCTTCGGCTGTCCTGATGCAGTTCCGTGTTGGCATGTTCTTCCGCCTTCTGCTTGGCATCCATCTTAGCCGAAATCATCTTACCCATGGCATAGTCGTCCTGCTCTACTACCACTACCTCGTTGATAGGCATAGGGATTTCAAATCCATCCTCGTCCTCTACCAGGACGATATTCTTACCCTGGAAGCCGGCAACCTTACCGCCACCCACTTCACTCAGGAATCTTACTTTATCTCCTTTTTTCATATCTGTTATTTTTTATATTCTTACTTACTATTGCGATATACAGGTCGTTGAAAGACCGGCGCTGACGACATACGGTTGCTAAAAAACCGTATATGTTCTGCAAAGATACAAAAGATATTGCAAAATACTACCGTTTTTTATTATTTTTAATGTATGTAAGAAAATAATCTATGGGAAAGAGAGCAGTATTGAGATATTTTTTATATCTTTGCAAGAGATTTATCGACTCTTAAACAATTTAGATTATGATTACATTTCCTTGCGCCAAGATTAACCTTGGCTTAAATATAGTTAGCAAGCGGGCAGACGGTTATCACAACCTGGAAACCGTGTTCTACCCTATTCCGTTAACAGATGCGCTGGAAATCAAGCTCATGGGCGAAGAGTTTCCGAGCGATGTGCCATGCGATCTCAAGATAACAGGTAATGCAGTAGATTGCGATGAGCAGAAGAATCTCGTGGTGAAGGCATACAATATGATTGCTGCCGACTTCAAGATTCCCCGCATCCATGCCCATCTCGTGAAGCGTATTCCGTCTCAGGCTGGTATGGGTGGCGGTTCTTCTGATGCTGCCTACATGATTCGTCTGCTGGATGAGCGGTTCCGTCTCAACATCGGCAATTCCGAGATGGAGCGATATGCAGCCAAGCTGGGTGCCGACTGTGCCTTCTTCATCTCTGCCGACCCTGAGGATGGCGATACTGCCTGCTACGCTGAGGGAATTGGCGATGTAGTGATGCCATCGAGTGTTCCGAATGACAACATGAGGGGCTATTACATCGTGGTAGTGAAGCGTGATGACATTGCCGTGAGCACCAAGGATGCCTATGCAGCCATCACTCCTAAGCAACCAGCCAAGTGCTGTCGTGACATCGTACGTCAGCCTATCGAGACCTGGAAGGAAGAGCTTATCAATGATTTCGAGGCTCCTATCTTTGCGATGCATCCTGAGCTTGCCGAAATCAAGGAGAGCCTTTACAATCTCGGTGCCGTATACGCAGCAATGAGTGGCAGTGGAAGTGCCATCTTCGGCATCTTCAAGCATAAGCCAGCAAACATAGAGGAACAGTTCGAGGGAATGTTCTGCAAAACAATGAAACTTTAAAAAATGATGAACGAAGAAACACATCAGAAACTGATGACTATCAAGCGAAGCTTTCGCTTGCTGATGAATGGTCCGGGTTCGCAGTCGATGCGCGACAAGGGCTTGGGATATAAACTGAATTGGGGCGTGCCATTCTATGAGCTCAAGAAGATGGCGCAGGAATACGGCAAAGACTATGACCTAGCCATCGAGCTCTGGAAGGAAGACATCCGAGAGTGCAAGATTCTGGCTACGCTCATCATGCCTGCCGACAGGATGCTTGCCGAGATCACGGATATCTGGATGGAACAGGTACAAAGCCAGGAGATGGCTGAGATGCTTGCCTTCAACCTGCTGCAGCATGTAGACTATGCGCCTGTGATTGCCTATCAATGGATAGCAAGCGACAAGCCATTCTATGAGATTGCCGGTTTCCAGCTCCTTGCCCGTCTCTTTGCAAATGGTCAGGAGCCTAACGAGCGTGGCATCAATGAGTTCCTCGATCAGGCTGCCGTGGCTTTGCAGGGTGACAATATGGGCATCAAGCATGCTGCTGCCAATGCCGTCATGCGATTCTGCGATTTCGGAGAAGATTTCGAGAAGATTGCTAGAGGGGCACTCAAGGGAATCTTCGAGATATAGGAATATCCGAGAATAAGATTCTTTGAGATATAAGAATATCCCCCAAAGGTGATTCAAGACAGCCCACGACACGGCTGAAATTACATCCCGACGTAGCAACGACTACGTCACGACATACAAAAAAATACGTCCCGATGCAGTAAATGCTACGTCGGGACGTATTTTTATTGTCTATTCCATCAAAATTCCATACGTAATCACGCCATATAGGCGTCTCGCCGGATTTGTAATCCGGCGTCAAAAATGGTTCGACCTATTAAAACCGAGGGATTTGTAATCCCCCTATCTATCAACTGCATTCTTGCTTGCTGCGGATTGCAAATCCGCAGAGCTAAAATAGGTTAGGACATTTTTTAACGCCGGATTACAAATCCGGCGGGACGCCTAGCGGATGCTCTGTATAAATCTATGGGACATTTTCTTAGCGGTCGAAAAACTTCTGGTATTCGTTTTCGAAATTAGGAGTAAAGACACCTTTTCCGATGTTTTCCTTGATTTCCTCCTTACTCCAGAATCTGCCACCAGCCAATTCTTCCTGGCTAGGCTTCACCTCACCGTCGTATACGCAGCGGTGAACGTATACCAGTTCCTTTTCCCTCTGACTTTCAAAGACATAATGTCCCAAAGACTCCGGTTCGAAATCGGTGATACCCAGCTCTTCCCTTACTTCACGATGAAGCGCCTGATTCACGCTCTCGCCTAAATCTACGTGCCCACCGCAGGCTGTATCCCATTTATCCGGCTGGATATCCTTCCATGCCGGACGATGCTGAAGATACAGTTCTCCCTTGCTGTTGAATACATGCAGATGAACCACCGGATGCAATATCTTGCTTCCGTCATGGGCATGTCCCCGGGTGATGGCACCCAGGATATTGCCCATTTCATCTACTACCGGAAATTCCTCGTTCTTATTGTCTGTCATAATTTCTTGTTATAGTGTTCCATACTCCTCAGAATAGCGAAGCATCTGGTCGGTATAGCTCTCCTCGTAATCGAGATTTACATCGATAGGATTGCCTTCTTTGTCAAATACCAGCGTCATCTTAGGATTGATGAAGCCCTTGTATGGGGCGAGATTCAGCTTCTTGTATCTTGCCAGAATCTCACGATGCAAGGCTGGGTCGATGTTCACGGCATACTTCTCTACCAGCTGTCGTGCAGCCTCATAATCGCCCTCGCTCTTGATGCGCTGAATCTCGGCAAGCAGTTCACCGAAGAGATGACGGAGCTTCTCATAATCATTCACCTTCATATAGGTACGGGTGGTGATGATATTGCCCTCTGCATCCTTCAGCGCATCCTCGGCAGAAGCATAGCTCACTTCTTCCTGAACGAGTTCCACGGCTCCCTCTGCATGTTCTAGCGTCCACCAGGCGATGAGGGCACGGTTGCGCATGTGGGCTTCCTCTATCTTGTCACCCTCCTTGATGCGGATGGTCTGGGTGAGCAGTCCGTTCATCAGATAGCTGTAATACTGAGCCTTATACGCCTCGTCATTAGGCGTCAGACCGAGTTCTACCAGCTTATGATCGGCTACATAATAGAGTCCGAAGAGGTCGGCACGTGCTTCTTCTATGGTGTTGCCATAAGCCTTCAGAGCATCCGGGTCTGTGGTAGGAAGCAATTGTCCGCTACCATGTCCCAAGCATTCGTGCAGGTCGGTATGCAGGTCATCGGTGATGTCGGCATACTGGTTCATCAGCGCCACGGTTTCCTTGTCGATGACGAATTCATCTCTGAATCCGTTGCCCTGTGCAGCCTTGTTGTAGGCATCAGTCAGGTTGCCGATGGTAACGCTCTTGGAGCCATGTTCCTGACGGATCCAGTTGGAGTTAGGCAGGTTGATACCGATGGCAGAAGCCGGATATTCCTCTCCGCCCAGCATGGCAGCACAGATGACGTTGGCTGTAACTCCCTTCACTTCCGGCTTGCGGAAACGGGGATCTACAGGCGAATGGTCCTCAAACCACTGTGCGTTCTGGCTGATGGTCTGGGTGCGCTTGGTAGCCTCCAGGTCCTTATATTCCACGATACCTTCCCATGTACCTTTCATACCGAGAGGGTCACCGTATACTTCGATGAATCCATTGATGAAATCCACCAGGCCTTCATGCTGTTCTACCCATGCGATGCTGTATCGGTCGAAATCCTCCAGGCTACCGGTGCGGTAGAACTTCACCAGCAGGTCGATGACATGCTTCTGTCCTTCGTTCTCGGCATACTTCTGCGCCTTGAGCAGCCAGGACACGATTTCGCGGATGGTCTCACCATAGAGTCCATCTTCCTTCCATGTCAGTTCCACTACTTCATTGTTGCGCTTGGTCAGTTTGGAGTTGAGTCCGTATGAAGGAGGGTTCGGATTGTCCGTGTTCTTCATCTTGGCATAGAATCTCTCTACCTCCTCCTGCGTCACATCCTCATAGAAGTTGCAGGCAGATGTCTGCACCAGGTCTTCCCCATCCGTCTGGTTCACGCGCTTAGGCATCACCACGGGGTCGAAGAGGATGGCTTCCAGCTGTCTCATGAGGTCTTCCTTGGTTTCTCCCCTCTTGATGGGCAGGAGTTCTTCCCCTATGTTTTCCAGCAGATGATAGAAATATTCCTCTGAGAATCCCGGCTTGAATTTTTCACAACCATAATGGTGATGAATGCCACTGGCAAACCAGATGCGCTTCAGGTAGACTTCGAATGCCTTGAATTCCTCGCATTCTCTGTCGCCTTCATAGTGCAGATAAACGGTTTCCAGTGTTTTTCTGATGCGAAGGTTGTACTTTCCCTGCTGGTCGAACGTGATATCTCGTCCCATCAGGGTAGCCTTAGCCAAGCAGAAAATATACAGTTTCTGGTTGAGCGATAAGTCCTCAAATCCCTTCAGCTCATAGCGGAGCATCTGGATGTCGGCGAATCGCTCATTCGTGTTCACATTACATTTTGCCATGTTATCATTGTTTGATTCTACCGCAAAAGTACGACAATTATTTTATATTTCAAACTTTTTTGGCTACTTTTCTTACTTTTAAGTGTAGAAAATGACTATTCTCCCGATTTTTTAGTAACTTTGCAGTAATATCTAACAAAAAAATAGAAAATAAGAAGAAAATGCAAATCCACGAGATATTAAAGACATACTTCGGTTACGACTCGTTCCGTCCCAATCAGGAAGCCATCATCCAGGAGGTGATGCAGGGGCACGACTGTCTGGTGCTGATGCCTACGGGCGGCGGCAAGAGTCTGTGCTATCAGGTGCCGGCATTGGCGATGGAGGGAACGGCGGTGGTCATCTCTCCGCTCATCAGTCTGATGCACGATCAGGTTGAGGCGCTCAAGGCGAACGGTATTCCTGCCGAGGCTCTGAACAGCGGCAATGATGCTACCGATGAAGTCATCATCCGCCGTCGCTGCGAGGCTGGCGATCTGAAGCTGCTGTATGTATCACCCGAGAAGCTGATCAGCGAGATTCCTTTCCTCTTCAGCAACATCAGGATATCGCTCTTTGCGGTAGACGAAGCGCATTGCATCAGCCAGTGGGGGCATGATTTCCGTCCGGAGTACAACCAGTTGGGTCTGCTCCGCGAGAAGTTCCCCAACGTCCCGGTGATGGCGCTCACGGCTACAGCCGATAAGATTACGCGCCAGGACATCATCCAGCAGCTGCATCTCAACGGTCAGACGTTCGTCAGCAGCTTCGACCGTCCTAACCTCAGTCTCTCCGTCCGTCAGGAGAGCACGAAGAAGGAGAAGCTGAAGTTCATCTACCGCTTCATCCAGAGCCATCAGGGCGATGCGGGCATCATCTATTGCCTGTCCCGCAAGAACACGGAGATGGTGGCAGAGGCGCTGAAGGAGCACGGTATCAATGCCGAGGCCTATCATGCCGGACTCTCCAGCGTGCAGCGTGCATCGGTGCAGGAGCGCTTCAAGATGGACCAGATTGATGTGGTATGTGCCACCATCGCCTTCGGAATGGGCATCGACAAGGGCAATGTGAGATGGGTGATTCATTACAACATGCCGAAGAGTATCGAGAGTTTCTATCAGGAGATAGGACGTGCCGGACGAGACGGCGATCCTGCCGATACCATTCTCTTCTATTCGATGGGCGACATCATCACCCTGCGCTCGTTCTGCGAGGAGAGCGGACAGCGGACGGTGAATCTGGAGAAGCTGCGAAGAATGGAGGAATATGCCGAATCACGTGTGTGCCGCCGCCGCATTCTCCTGAATTACTTCGGAGAGACATCGGCAAAGGACTGCGGTCACTGCGATGTTTGCAACAATCCTCCGCGCACTTTCGACGGTACGGTACTCACGCAGAAGGCGCTCAGTGCCATGGTGAGAGCCAGCGAGAAGATTGCCGTGGGCACGTGTATCGAGATTCTCAGGGGCATGCAGACGCCTGCCGTTGTCAGGAATCATTATAATGAGCTGAAGACGTTTGGCGTGGGCAAGGACGTGAGCGTGCGCGACTGGCAGGCTTATCTGCTGCAGATGTTGCAGATGGGTTTCTTCGAGGTGGCGTATAATGCGCATAACCAGATGAAGGTTACGCCATTGGGATGGAAGGTTCTCAAGGGCGAGCATCAGGTTTCGCTGGCGATCATGGAGAATGAAGAGCGGTCAACTCGTCCGCAAAAAGCCAATAGGTCAGCACGCGGCAACAGCATCCCTGTGGTTCATGCCGAGCGTGTTGTTTTCCAAGAAGAAATGTCGGGTGCAGAAGACAAGAATCTCTTTGAATATCTGCGCAAGATCAGGAAGAATCTAGCTGACGAGCAGGGTTATCCGCCATACATCGTCCTTTCCGACAAGAGTCTGCATGAGTTGACCAGGATGAAGCCAACCACCCTTGAAGCCTTCGGTCTCATCAGCGGCATCGGAGAATTCAAGGTGAAGAAGTATGGTGAAACCTTCATCAAGGCTATTAGGAAATATACGGGGAAATAGTTAGTTATCGGCTAACCCATTCCAGACTGTTCACCTCGTCCTTCACCGAGAAGTTCAAGGCAATCTTCACCACCTTCTTGCCACTCATCTTGAAGGCGTCGGCATAGTGCTTTGCGTCTATCTGGGCTAGGGCCTCCTCGGCACTCTTGTTGAACTTCAGTTCCATCACGTAGATGGTATCATCCGTCTCCATCATAATATCGATTCTGCCCTTCGCTGTATGAGGTTCCACTAGGATGCTATAGTTGGTAAGCAGGGCAAACATGATGTAGAGCGTCTGCTGCCAATGCCCCTCGTAGTTGGTGTTGTCGCAGTAAGGCACAGTCTCCAGAAAGTCGTTCAGCAGGCTAAAGGCTGCATCCATATCCCCTTTCTTTACAAAGACCGACATCTTGGCGATGGTCGTGTTAGCCTTCGCCGACTTGTCCGTCAGATAATGAGGCAAGAGACTTCCATATAGCCCCACCCTTATCTCTTGGTTAGGCAATGCCAACAAGTACAATTTTGTAGGCTTGTCATATCCCTTGATGGTGACATACCCGCTCTGATAAAGCAAAGGTACGATGGTGGTCATCGTTTCTGTGGGGGCATCAAAGTCCTTCTTGCCCACCTCTATGGTCTCGCCAAGGTCTGCAGGCAAAAAATCATACTTTCTCATCATGTTGATGAGATAGGTAGGAGTGCCCGAGCCAAACCAGTAATCATCCATTCTGCCATCGGCAAAGCAATTGAGCAGACTGTAAGGATTGAAGACATCTGGCGATGGCCAGCAGAAATGATAGCCATCATAATGATTTTTCAGTTCCTCGATGGTTTCCTCCCTACTAAGTTCCTGATGCTCGGCAAGAGCGTCGATATCATCTCTCATCTGTGTAAGCATTTCCTCCTTGGTGATACCGCAGATGCCGGCATAAGGCTCGTCCATGCTCACATTCTTGATATTGTTCAGCTCGCTGAAGATACTGAGCTGCGAGAACATCGTAATGCCCGTCAGGAAGACGAAACGGAGCATTGGCTCACAATCTTTCAAGGGACTGTAGAAATTGCGCATCGTATTGCGCAAAAAATAGAGTTTTTCCTTCTCGTGAGCCACATCCAGCAGCGGTGCATCATATTCATCGATGAGCACCACCGCCTGCTTACCAGTCTTTGCTGTAACAGTTTTTATCAAGTTGAGCAAACGAACGTTCGGATCTGGAGAATCACAATCTACTCCAAACCTATCCTCATTTTCCTTTAATATATATAAGAGGTATCTATCCAGCTGTTCCTTCTCCATATGTTTGCCTCCAGCCAGGCTGAAGTGCAGCACGGGATAAGCCGTCCACTCCTTCTCCAGTTTCTCGATGGCAAGCCCCTCGAAGAGTTCCTTCTTACCCTCGAAATAACTCTTGAAAGTGGAAACCAGCAGCGACTTGCCGAAACGGCGTGGTCGGCTCAGGAAGAAATACGTTCCATCGGTATGCGTCATATGATAGATGTATTCCGTCTTATCTACATAGAACATATCCTCCTTGCGGATCCGTTCAAATGTCTGAATTCCTATAGGATATAATTTTCTTGCCATAATCAAACGCTGTCTAATGAAATTTATTTCAGTTTGTCTTGTCTCAAAAAGTCAGGCTGTCCAGACTTTAAACAGATTAATTCACAATTATACTTTCTACGGAAATCAACTTTCGCTCTTTCAACCACAGACCTTCCTGTGTTTGCAGGAATTTTATTTGCAACAATCCTAGCTTTCGTCCATTTCGCTCTGTTCTGAACAAACAAGGGATAGGACAATGTTGCATCAAGCTGTTTTACGGCATGAGCCACATCAGAACCTTTCAGTTCAACAAATACACATACTTTTTCATCCGTGCAGGTTGTTGCTACAACAAGCTTGTCACACTTGTCCTTGTCAGCACCTTTTATAATGTTACCATCTACTTGATAAGCCACACAGTCCATCGGAGGAACGAAGTTCAGCAAATAAACTGTCGAACGCTCCTTCAGACTGATTTTCGAACATTTTCTAACTTCCTTTTCAGCCAGATAACCTGCCAAAAAACAATTATTCATTCCCATATATCATCTCATCAAGTTCAGAAGATAATTCAGATATTTCATCAGAAAGAGAATCAAGATAATCACCCATGATAAAATGGTATTCATCATCCACGATATTCTCCATTTTTCCTTCATCTGTCATGCAGTATGCCGAATACCATGAAATCGGGATTGCATATTCCAGCATTTCTTTTATTTTCTCATCAAGCTTCTTTTCCTTAGCCAGTGCCACCTTCATCAGCACATTCAGAGAAGTCAGCACATACGGACTATGGGTGGTCATAACCACATAGCTATTTGCCCCCGACCGCTCATAAGCCTTCTTGATATTCTTCACAATCTCCTTCACCATCGCAAACTGCGACTTCGGAAACAGATTTTCTTCCAGCTCCTCAATATACAGCTGGGCGAATTTATATCTATACATCTTAGTTCCCTTAATCACATCATCCGCACTGATTTCTTTATTCTCATCATCCAGCACAATCTTTGCCACCAAACTCGTTAAATCAGTAAGGCTCGACTTCGGAATCTTCCCCACCTGTCCGGTAACATAATCCACAAGCACAGCCAAAGGCAACGCCGACTGTATACCACTTGAAGCATAAACAGGCGCTATCGTTCTACCCACCTGCTCAAGCACGATTCTGTCAGAATCCGTAACCTTATCATAATAACATTTCATATTATCATCAAATGGAATTCTCAGCGGATGCTTGATATCATATTCCTTCTTCGCCTCCTGATATTCCAGAAGATAATTAAAAATCGAATCATAGTCAGATGAGCGATAAACCTTATCAATGTTCTGAATAGCCGAAACCAGATTGCGTTCCGAAGGAATAAAACTCAGTTTTGCATTATAGCGCTCAGTTTTGAAATTCGCTTTCTTTCTGATTTTCACATTCGCCTTCACGCCATCCATCTCGATGGTAAGGCAATCACCATCATAAAAGATATAAGAATCAGCAGCAAAGAAAGCATCATCGAAACGATGAAACTTCTTCAGCTCTTTCAGGAATCGGCCATAATGGGTATATTTCTTCAGCAGATTCTCGCCATCAAGCATGATTCGCTTTTCTATCCAGCGACAGAAGCACAATATTTTCATAAAGGTACTTTTTCCCGAAGACTGTTTACCCACAATAAGCATTACGGCAGACAAAGCGATGTCTCCCGTATCAACAATTGGGCCTATATTTTTAATTCTTACCTTAGGCATATCTATAATAATGAATGTTCAATTGCAAAGTTAAGCAATAAAACTCAGAAATGCCCTTCTTGGCTTATCTTTTTATATATTTTTACACATTCTCCAATCATATAACTTTCCCCATGCTACCACGCCCCATCCACACCCCCACAAACGCAAAAATCCCGACCCAGAGATTCCTTTTTGAATCTCCGAGCCGGGAATATCTTGTATTTATTATATAGAGGATTAAATATCCAGTTTCGCCCTCCTGGTGTGCAGGATGACATCCAGGATAAGATGGAACACAATCCATACAGCGATGTCGATGCCCAGGATATACGTGATATTCACGTGGCCGATCATCAGGAAGTTGAGCAGGATGAACATCAGCGAGAGAACGCAGATAATCATCATTACCTGTCTCACCCTCAGTCCGCATCTCAGCAGCTTGTGGTGGATATGGTTCTTGTCCGGCAAGAACGGGTTCTTCTTGTTTCTCAGCCGGTGGCCCACCACTCTCACCACGTCGAGCAGCGGCACCAGCATGGTGGTAAACGCCAGCACCATGTTATAGTCGCTCACGGCACGGGGATGCACATCCACCGTACTCAGGTGAATCATCAGGAAACTGATGATATATCCCAGCGACAGCGATCCCGAATCGCCCATGAAGAGCTTCCTGCCCCTCATCTCGTTTCCAAACACATTATAATACCAGAACGGCATGATCACACCCAGAGCCGAGATACACAGCAGGGCATAGGAGTACAGTCCCAGCCAGATATGCAGCCCCGCCAGAGCCACCAGCGAGATGGCACAGAGCCCCGAAGCCAGACCGTCGATGCCGTCAATCAAGTTGATGGCATTGGTAACATACACCACGATGAGCATGGTAAACGGCATGCCGAACCATGGTGAAACCTGATAGATTCCGAAGAGTCCGTCGAGCGACTTGATCCATACACCCGAAGCCACGAGCAGGCTCGCCGCCAATATCTGCACTATGAACTTCTTCTTGTACCCCACTCCAATCAGGTCGTCGGCGAGTCCCACCAGGAACAGCATCATGCTACCCACCAGCAGTGCCAAAAACTCATAAGGCACCTCCCCGTGCAGCGACCCGCTGTTCAGCCCCATCAGATGATATATCAGCACCAGACCACCCATGGTAATCAGCATCACGGGGAAGAACGACAGTCCGCCCAGCCTTGGTATCGGAGCATGATGCACCTTTCTCTTGTCCGGCATGTCAAACAATCTCTTCTTATGAGAGATGAGCAGAATGTTAGGCAACACGATATTGGCGATGATCATCGCCACGATAAAGGCACCCAGCAAATAAAAATGAATTGGCTGAATCATATATCTATACTATTATTTTTTAGCATTTACTTTTTAATATTTCACCTGTTTTATATAGATAGCGTAATCCCAGCAGGAAGATGTTAGAATACACACCGTTCTTTTTGAGCGCTTTCAGGTGGTCACGCATGATGCGCTTGTGGCTCTCTAATCCAGAATTGGAAGCGCCACCGGTACGCATGGTAACAAAGTCTTTGTTGATATAGTGCGTTTTAATTTTATTTACGAAGATAAGTCTCAGCAGATTTTCAAAGTCGGCAGCCACCCGATAGTTTTCTGCATCAAAGGCACCGAACTTCTCATACACCTCCTTGCGGCAATAGAACGAAGGATGTGCAGGCATGAATCCCAGTCTCATCATCCATCTTCTGAAAGGCTTGGAGCTATAGTATCTTACACATTTCTTCAAGTCCTCATCGTCCACATAGTGTATATCGCCATACACGGCATCCACCTTTTCATTCTCCAGAGTCCATGCGATACAAGCCAATGCATCATCCGAAGTATAGAAGTCGTCCGAGTTAAGAATACCGATTACATCCCCCGTAGCCATCCTGATGCCCTTGTTCATGGCATCATAGATTCCCTTATCGGGTTCGCTGATATACCTCATTCTCCCCTCAAACAGAGGTTCCATCTTCTTTACCACCTCCAGGGTATTATCTTGCGAAGACCCATCCACAACCAGCAATTCATAGTCGTGATAGGTTTGGGCGAGCACACTCTTCAGCGTGTCCCCCACCGTCTTCCCGCTATTATACGTAGCGGTAATGATAGAGATTTTCATATTTGTTGTGATTTAATCAAGAATAATTATCTGATATGACTACAGAATCTTTCTATCTCTCACCTTTATGGCAGGATTACCTTGGTACACTGCATATTCATCAAGATCATGACTAGCAACAGAGCCTACTGCGAGCACTGCATGAGAATGAATTGTTACTTTAGGACAAACCACTGATTGAGCACCAACCCATGCTCCCTCCTCTATCATTATTTTTCCAACCATCAAGTCGAATGATGTTTTCTTGTAGTTGTGATTACCACAAAGTAACATAGCACCTTGACTGATACATACATTATCACCGATAGAAACCTCCACAAGATTATCTATCCATACATTCTCCCCAATCCATACATAGTCTCCTATCTTCAAATTCCAAGGATACTTGATATTTACAGATGGCTTGATTACTACGCCTTTTCCTATTTTGGCACCAAACAAGCGCAAGACTTTGATTTTAATTCTAGAAAATGGAATAAAAGAATTATTCAAAATTGCAGAATTCGCAAAATACCATAATGTTCTTTTTATAACTGATGCTCCTGTATTATACCAAGCATTGTTATACAAAGACAAATCCACAGTATTTGTATTTTTATATAACATATTTTTCAAAATAAGACATTAGACACATTCTCTACGAATTAATTCGCTTTCCAAACCTTAACTAATTGACGCCAAACAACAGGCACTGCATACATATCGTTCACACGTTTCTTCGCTTTTTCTGCAAACCTGTTTTTTTGTTCAGTATCATTCATTAATATTTTTACAGCATCTCTTACTTTTGAAAAGCTTTTAGCTTCATAACAAATGCCACAAGCATCTTCCTCTATATTGAGCATTTCTGGGATTGCTCCCACATTTGAGGCTGCAATAGGACAGCCACAAGCCATCGCTTCTAAAATTACATTAGGGAATCCTTCTGTATAACTAGGGAACACAAATGCATCTGCAGTCATTAACTCTTTCAAGACATCATCATGCGAAATTTCCCCAACAAAAGTTAACCATTCTGCATTGTCTCTTTTTTGAGCTAATAAAAATAAGTCATTTTTAATTTCTGAAGAAATTTTACCAACCAATCGAAGTTTGATACCTTCAACACCAACACATCCCTCTACAAGTTCATAAACTCCTTTTGTTTTCAGAGCATGTCCAACAAATAATAACTGTTTAGGAACCCTATGAATTGTTTCTTCAAATTCTTTAACTTTATCAATAATATCAAGCGACAATGGGTTAGGCACATAAACTATATTATCAAAACCTTTTTGGCATAAAACACGATATGTTTTTTTATCCATAGCAATGACCTTATCTGACATTTTGAGAACTTTCGACAAAAGTTTCCATTCCCAATTATTCTTTTTTACCAAATCAGGAACACGCCCGAAATGCAAATGAAGTACTTTCTTGATATTTTTATGAGAAGCTAACCGCAACAACAAAAAATCTTTCAACAAGCCTAATGAAGCACTCGTGCATAAATGCATAACATCAGGTTTATGATAATCCATTTTTATTCTTACTTCTTTACATTTTTTAGAGATTTCTCTGAATCCAGAATAAAAGCGTTTAAATCCAAAATCATTGACTTCCATCACCTTTCGTTTACGATCAAACGAAATCGGTATAATTTCCAGAGTTTCGTCATTTGCAATTTGAGAATAATCCACAATAATCTTTCCCCAAATACTAATTCCACCAGAAATGACATTTTCACCATACGAATATGGTGAACAAAACAGCACTTTAGTTTTTTTCATAATCGCTCATTAATCGTTCATGCTCTTGTATTTGCTCTTCTGTAAAACGTTTCTTCAAAAGTTTTGCCGGTACACCACCTATAATACTATAAGGAGGAAAAGACTTTGTCACTACAGCACCTGCTGCAACAATACTATCTTTTCCAATCGTTACACCTTTCAATATAGTTACATTTGCACCACACCACACACCATCTTCAATTACGATTGGCAAATCATTTTCCTGTCGTTTTTCATTGCAATCATAAATATGCATTCCTATAACATCAGTTCGATGATCACCTGTGATAAATGTACAACCAGGACCAAACAAACATTTTTTTCCTATAATCAAAGGTGCTTTGGTACAATAAATCGTAGTAGTAGAAGGAAGAATAGAATAATCATCAACAGATAGATTTTCAATACCCCTTATTAAAGAACTCATGGGACGAACTACAACATGCTTACCATGAAACTTCATTGCTGTAATCCATATAGGTGCCCAAAATTTATCCCAAAGATAATTAATGAGAATGCTTATTTTTACACCTCCATAAGCTAACTTATTAATACTTATCCGTTCACATTAATAATTTTTATATACTTATCAACAAACAATAGTTCGTTAATAATTCAATAATGTGCTAAGCAGCTATACGCTGTAAGCACGAGAGATCTTTGAAAATCTTGCTAATTAAAGTTCGGTTCGGGGTGTACCCACTT
>NZ_JBQKLN010000044.1:0-33425 GCF_052116205.1 Prevotella sp. Sow4_E9_plate
GATTGTCTACTTTTGCAAATGAAAAGGAACGAAATTTGATAGATATGTGTACTTTTAAAAATATAAATAATTAATAATCATTTTTTGTGTCCACTTTGGGGAACTGCTACATAAACATACATAGAAAGCCAAAAGATTTTGAGAATATCGGGGATTTGGGTCAAAAAGATTTTGAGGAAACATTTTTTTTGCGTATATTTGCACCCAAATTAAGACATTAACAAGAAAAGATTATGAGGATATTCAAAAGAAAACTATATGATAAGTTGCTCGATTGGAAGACCAATCGAAAAGGCAAAACTGCTGTCATGATAGAAGGTGCTAGACGTGTCGGCAAATCGACTCTTGCCAAGCAATTTGCCGAGAACGAATACGAATCGTATGTTCTCATAGACTTCTCCATCGCCTCAAAAGATATCATAAAACTCTTTGATTACATCAATGACCTAGAATATTTCTTCATGCAGTTGCAGTTCAGATTGGGCGTATCTCTCATTGAGCACAAATCACTAATCATCTTTGATGAAGTTCAGAAATGCCCCAAAGCTCGCCAGGCCATCAAACATTTAGTGGCAGATGGACGATATGACTACATCGAAACTGGCTCTTTGATATCCATCCACAAGAACGTGAAGGATATCGTGATTCCGAGCGAAGAAGAAAAGATGATTCTGAATCCGATGGATTATGAAGAATTCAAATGGGCACAAGACGATACCGTCTCCTATCCACAACTCAAAATACTCTTCGATAAGAAAATCGCGATAGGAGATGCCGTAACTCACAAACTGATGCGAGATTTCCGTATCTATATGGTAGTAGGAGGAATGCCACAAGCTGTAAGCGAATATATAGATAGCCACAACCTCCAAGAAGTGGATAGAGTGAAAAGATCCATCATTCAACTATACGAAGATGATTTCTATAAGATTGACCCATCTGGAAGAATTTCCTCGCTTTTTGATGCCATCCCAGCTCAGCTCAACAGCAATGCCTCTCGCTATCAAACAGCAAGTGTCATAGGCGACAATGCAGGCACAGAAAAGGTGCTCCAGCTGATCTCTGAGCTTAGAGAATCTCGCACCATCAACATGGCTTACCACGCCAATGACCCAGGAGTCGGCATGTCACTATCCATGGATGTGTCTAAATACAAGATGTACGTAGCCGACACGGGCCTCTTCATCACCTTGGCATTCAAGGACAAAGATTTCACAGAGAACATTATCTATCAAAAGTTGATGAGTGACAAGCTGGATGCCAATCTTGGCTATGTATATGAGAACATGGTGGCGCAAATGCTAACAGCAGCTGGCAACAGGCTCTTCTATTATACTTTCCCTACAGAGACTGGCAAACACAACTATGAGATTGACTTCCTCCTCTCTCGTGGCAACAAGATTTGCCCGATAGAGGTAAAATCGTCTGGTTACAAGCGTCATGCCTCGCTAGATGCCTTCTGCCAAAAATTCTCCAACAGAGTGCTCCAGCGATACTTGATTTATACCAAGGATTTGCAGAAGGATGAGCAGACACTCTTCCTTCCGGTATATCTCACGCAGTTCTTGTAAAACAAGCACGAAATATCGGATGAAGCGAGAGATGGTTCATCAAATGAGTAGTGACATCCTGGTACTGATTGAAGCTTCATGCCATCAACATACCTGTTATCATTATGTCCTCACATATTCAGATGGATTAAATGATAAAAGCCGCTAGGATATTCTCACGCGATATCCTAGCGTTTTTTTCTTTACCTACAGGAAAGATTTTGGTAAAACGACATATTTTCGCTAAAAAGATTTTGGTAAAACGACATAAATTACGAAAATAAATTTTGGTAAAACGACATATTTTCGCAAAAAAGATTTTGGTAAAACATATTTTTCATGTAACTTATGCCCATAAAACATTGAAAATATGGAGAATATGGTATTCAAGAGAAAAATTATATAGCCAATCAATAGAGGTCAAGTCGTCTGGATACAAAACGCATGCCTCGCTTGATGCTTTCTGTCAAAAATTCTCCGACAGGATAGTAAATCCGTACTTGGTTTACACCAAAGATCTGCAGAAAGATGGGCAAACACTCCTGATTCCGATTTACATGACCCCATTCTTATAAAGCAAGAATGCGCTGGGAGCGCAGGTTTGTTACCTGCCCTCCCAGCGACAACCTTGCAAAACACAATGTCTGTTTTTATTGTACCTTTGCACCGCAGTTGGGCGATAAAAACATCATCTCGTCAGCGAGAACTTAATGCTCAAGCCGAAATCCTGTGTGGTGGTAGGATAACTGCTGCTCGACAGGAGCGGTGTGTTGGTCTGACGATCGTAATAGAAACTCATGGTAAGGAGCTTGCTGAACGTATAATCGGCAGAGAAGCTCAACTTCAAGGCATTATTTCCACTGCTGGCACTACTTGTCATGGTGGCAATATCACGAACAATAGCAGCCTGCTTGCGGAAACTGAAGTCAAGACGAAGGTTGAGATCATGATTGGCTCCACGCATCTGCTGACTGTTAGCAGTTGCATTTCTGTTGTCCTTCCTGTTGCCAGCCCCCATCTTGGCTTTCAGCTTGCGGGCACCACCCTCAAACAAACTGAAGTTGTTGATGCGATAACCCATACCGATGACCCAGTCTTTACTGAGTGCCTCATTGAGCTGCACACTCGTCATACTGAGATTCAGCACACGCGTCTGGCGATACTCACCCTTGAGAGTCATGTTATTATTAAATGTAACATCCATACCCAGCAATGGAGAGAAAGCCTCATTGATGCTCACCTGCGAAATGTTAAACATACTGCTAGGCGAAGGATTCCCCGTAGAAGCATCATTGATGAAGCCCAGACCGTTCATATACTCCTGATAGGTGCTGTAACTGTTATAACTGCCTACTGCAAAGATGCTCTTATAAGAATGGTTGATGTTAACACTCTTAAAGTGATCACGGAACCAAGGCAACTTGCCCAAACCGCTATAACGAACCGTCCAGTTAGGCAACAGTCTGCTCAAAGCCGGGAACAGCGAGAGAGAATTGCCACCCATCGAAGTATAAGCATTGAGGAAAGCCGGAATCATCACGTCACCACTATACTGATTAACAGGAGTACGGGATGCGTCAAACTTACCTCCACCCAATGCAGAACCCGCCGGATAAACAGTTCCTGCATATTGAGCTTCTACCCTATCACGATAACCCGCCAGGGAATTGACAAACTTCTCGAAAGTCTTGCTTCGATAACCGCTATTGGCATCACCCATTCCCTCAAAGGCAGTACTCAGCGAGATGGTACTCATCTGGAAAGAACCACTCTGCGTAGTAGGAGTTCCCTCATACATATACTGAATACTCTTCTGGGTAGTCTGGGTGCGGACAGCAGAAAGATCTATCTTCAAGTCCTTCACCGGCTCCAGCGTCATACGCAGCTGCAAGTTATCTGTCTTGCTAGTTGTGGCAGGTGTTGCAACAGAGTCATTACGGAGCAGCCAGTCATTCTCCCTAGCCTTACCGATATAGTCATCATCCACCAAGCCAAAGGCAAAATCGAGACCAGGCGCCATAGAACCCACCTTTTTCTGTCCGAAGGCATCACCGATACTTGGGGTGAAGCCTGGCAGCGTGAGCTGATAGCTGCTGCGATAATTGAAGCTGACATTACGGACCATCATCGCCAACCGAGCCACCGTCTGCCAGGTCTTATACCAACTCTTTTCTTCCAGCGGTTCCTTAGCCAGTACCGAGATCTTGATTTTCTGGGCACTATCCACCTTGGAGATGAGTTTAATCTGATTATTGTCCACCTTTTTATATTTAATAGGGAACAACTTGCCATCAGCAGTCTTGGCAGACACGATAAGACGCTTGCTATTCTTGCCATGACGGATGTTGAAAGAGGTATCAGGCAAGAGCGTGATTTCCTTCTCGAATGCCTTCCTGTTCTTAGGCAATGCCTTTTTAGGATCGGCAGCCAGTTCTCTGGCATCTTTCTTTTTCTTCTCCTTCTCCTGCTTCTTGCGCTCATACTGGCTTCTGGACATCGTACGATTGAACTTTTCATTTACCTTCTTGAGGAAAGGCACATGATTGTAGAGCTTGACCAGATTGAACGAACCGTTGAGGGTCACCTCGCGATGCGTATTAACGGTATTGCCATAGGAGTTGCCATTCTCATCTTCCATACCCCGCTCCCAAGAATAGTTGGAACTATAAGAAGCATCGGTGTTCACCCAGTCGAAAACAGGCAACAGGTTGAGCGGCACCTTATAGGAAGCCGTAAAACTCTGACTATAATCGAGCGGTGTACCCCAGGTTCTGACACTATTGAGCACGGCACTTCTATATACAGAATCCTTCCAGGCATGATACTGATCAGCATAAAGATCCGTATCCACATCAGGATATGGCACATCTACCTGTGCATGGGTTGCACTCTGGAAGTTCATGTGAAGATTCCTGGTCAAGTCCCAACGCAGAGCAAATTCACGGTTCCAAAGGAACTGATCGCTGAAAGTGATAGGCAACTGCGACTTGGTAAGACTTTCCATATCACGCTCCTGCAATTCATAGGTTTCATGAGTCATCTCGGTATTGAAAGCGAGATTTTGCGGCAACCAGTTCAAACCGAAACGCTTCAGGATATCGAGCCACTTACTCTTGTTCTTGATTTTCTTGAAAGGTTCCCACGACTTATATACCGGAGTCCATGAATAATCCAATGCACCCCGCCAATTGTCACGCTGCTCACGAACCGTAGTCTCACCGGTAGTATGCTGATGAGCATGACTATAGGTAAAGGAGAAGTTGGCTGGGTCGTAAGGCATCGGATGGCGCTTGGTGGCAATACCCACACGGGCATTAGATACCGAGAAGTTGGTTTGTGTAACCTTGGTCACGGCAATATTCTCGATAGAATCGCGCTCCGCCTTCGAGCCTGCAGCATCGAGAGCATCCTTCAGTTCCATATCCGTATCCATCGGATTATACTTTGGCGAAGTCTTCTCCTTGGTGACACTATAATATAAAGGTATGCTCACCTTCGCCTTGTCCGGGAAGAACTTACCCATTTCCAGCGAGGTGGTCACACTATAGGTACCATAGTTGTCGGTACTGCGGCTAGCCACGCCGTCTTCCAGACCTCCAAATCCTTCGCTGACATATCTTCCCGTAGCATTGACACTACCGAAATCAGACAGCTGCACATTGAGATTGGCATTGGCAGCCCATCCACCCTTGTTGTTATGTTCCTTCAGGCGGAGTTCATTTACCCAGACTTCACCACTCTTGATATCGCCCGAATGATTGCGCACACCAATCATCATGGTCTTCACCTCGCCAAGGCTAGGATTACCCACAATGGTCAACTTATTGTTAGGGTGCTCGCTATCGTATGCCGAGTAAGGTGCCATATAAGAAGCCATGCCTTGTGCCTTAGCCTTATTACGCTCCTTCTTGAGATTGGTAAAGATGCTGAGAGCCACATCCAGCATATTCTCCTCAGGCCAAACCAACCTGCGGTCGGCAGGCACATTACGGTTGTAATTGCTGCGTGGAGCCGTAAGGGTGAGCGGAATCTCATATTCATAATAGTTATTCTTATAGTCACTACCCAGACGGATGAAGACAGCCAGCTCCCTATCCTTCAGATTTGTGGTATTCTGCTCCAAGGCATTGGCATGGGTAAACATCTGGATACGCTTATACTGCCGGAGGTCGAGAGTAGTATTCTTGTATACCGCCTTGGCTTCTCCACTGGTCAGATTCCTGACAACAAGACTCAAAGCCTGCTCGTTGGATTCTACCAGCTGTGGCTGACTAGGATCCTGCTCACGACTGATGCCTGGAGGCAAGACGTAATTGACCGGAGTCTTCTCGGCATTTTCCTCAAGATTCACGGCACTAGCCTCCAAGGTTCCACCAGAAGCTGCACTCAACTGCTGATCATAAGTACGCCATTCACCACGTACCAGGTCGAGCGTTCCAAAGCGCAGAACGATAGGCTTCTTGAAACCAGTAAGGAACATACGCATGAAACGGATGCTGGAGAAATCATTGATATTACCCTGCCGGCTCTCGAACTCATCTACAGGAATACGGAACTGATACCAGGTAACAGACGACTTGGTATTGTCTCGCCATGTCTGTGAATATTCTCGCTTGTCCACAATATAGTTGGTACCCACAACCAAATCTTCCGGACGAATACTTACCCTATACTGGTAGTATTTCTCATATTCATTCAGCGTATAATCCTGATTGATATCTTCCACGTCAGGGGTAGACTTATAAGATGTATCATAACTCTCAGAACGGCTATCACTGTCAGGCGAGTTGCCCTGAGGGTTGTTGATATACTTGTAACGCTGCAAGATAGGAGCACGCATCTCATCCCAGTCACTGCCACGGAAATAGTGATAGTCATCACGTGCAGGGTCGGCAAAGATGCTGTCGAATACTGCCTGGTTCACCTTTCCCTGTATCTGGTCGAGATAAGCACTCTTATAGAATTCCTGTTCCTCGGCATCGGTCAGACCGTTGAAACCCACATCCTGCAAGGCACGACTGCCACTGGTTGTTGCAAAGGCATAGGTTACCGTACTCTGAGTAGGAATCTTACCCCACTGAGTATAAGTAAAGCTCTTGCTGCCATCTACAGGCATTCCGCTCTCATAGAACTTCTTACCATCCCGCAAGATATCTTCGCTAACCTCGCCCAGATTGATATAGAAATCTCCACCATATTCATTGGCATCCGGCTGTTCACGGGTATAGAGGAACGGATCCAGCAACCAGAACTCGATGTATTCAATGTTGGCTTGCTCGAAATCATTGGTATCGAGCTTACGCATCATACCACCCCAGTTGAGCTGTGGATTCTTCAATTTACCATCTGCTTGCAGGTCTTCCACATTAAAGTTATAAGGACCCGGCTCTGACGGATAGTAAGCCAGGTTGAGCACACTCAGGGTATTGGTAGCACCCTGATAACTGTTCTGCTGGCGCAATGGGAACAGCTCCTTCACATATACTTCGCGAACATAGTGATTACTGAGCTGCTTGAGGTCGCTCTTGATATGTCCAGGCGTCAAGGAACTGCCTCGACGGGTAAAGAGAGGGTCGATGCAATACCAAGCCAGACGGGAACGGTGGAAACCGCTCGTCAGTCCAGTCTTATCATTATAATCTTCCTTGAAATTGAGCGATGGCACGCTGGAGATAAACCAGGAAGTAGGTGTCATCACATCAATGCCGTTCTTGGTGTTTTCGAAGTCATCAATATAGGAAGCATTGTCCTGCGTACCACCAGCCTCTCCAGCCAACAACTGTGCAAACTCACTGGTAAAAGAGATTTGCGATGGTTGGGTAAGATGCAGGAAAGGAATCTTGTCAAGTACATTGGTAAGCCACTGGCTCTCCTTCTTCCAATTGAGATTAACACCCCAGAGAGTATTCTTCAATGGCTCAGAACCCATGGAAACCTTCGTGGTAAGGGCCTGTTCGGAAAGATGCTGCAGGGTACCACTCATCTGGAAGTTCTTGGAGAAATCATACTCCCAGTTCACACCAAACATGGTCTTGCGAGTCTGACCATAATCCGTATTACTTTCCAGGGAAACATTGACCGAAGTACCCGCATCGATGATGCTCTGGTTGAGGATGGTAACCTCACCCGCATTGTAATCTACCGAATAGTCAGTACCCTCTGTCAGGGTAACACCACCTGCGGTTACTACGACCGACCCCTGCGGAACGTTATAGGCATCCAGGGAAATGACATTAGCTGATGAACCTTTGAACTGACCCACCATCTGATACTTATTCTTTTCTGCAATCTGCCTGGCAACGGTCTTGGTACTGTCATACAGTTCGGTAAAGGCATATTTCTCAGCCGCATCCGCAGCCACTCCGTTCTTGACCAGATAATCACGCATATAACTTCCGAAAGGTTCTACTTTCGGAATAAACACGCGACCATTAGAAACGGTATAGCCTTCTACATAATCGTAGTATCCATTGCTATGTGCCTTGTTGTTGTTATCAAGTCGGTCGGCACCCAACACACGAATGATAGGCGTATTCTTGACTCTCTGTTCCGGAATATAAGACAGATAAACGCCCGTCGTATCGCTCTGGTATTTCACGTCAAGACGGAATTTCTCCTTCTCGATATTAGAGGCAAGATAATACACGTTCTTCATCATCAGGTCCCAGTTGCCCTGCTGAGGATTACAACTGGTATTCTTGAGCGACTTGACGAAAAGAGCCTGTTTGGTATCGGTGATATCAGAAGCAAACTCACCCACCTGATAAGTTACGCCACCCGATGTATATTCATAAGCCACAGCCAATACCTGGTCGGTCTGAATACCCGTCTTCAAGGAAACATAACCCAAGGCAGTATTGACGGTATACTCAGAAGAACTCAAAAGACGGGCACTCTCCAGTTTCTCAAAGTCTGCACCACCTACCAGACCAGCCCCCTCCAGAGTAGCAGCAGCCTGGTCGATATCCCTGGCAGCCACATACTGAGTAGTCATAGCCTGATACTCGGTATTGGCACGGTTGGAAGGCACCTGTCCGGTTGCCGTCCACATCGGGTTACTGATTTTAGAAGCTTCGCCAAGATCGGTCAGTGCCACGATATTTCGGGTATTGGCAGTAGTTCCCGACTTATTGGTTACCCAAATCTCCACACGGTTAATCGTAATGCCGGTAATGAGATTAGGCAACTTCTGCATCCATTCGTCATAATGATTCCTGAAATATCGGGAAAGGAAGAAGTGACGATTCTCCTCATAATCGGCAACATTGATTTCAAATGGAGTCAACTGTACGCCGCCCCTGCTGGAAACACTCTTGGATGCACTCTTCTTCTGCGAAGCCACCATCTGCAATTTCAACTTTCCAAACTGCATATCGGTTCTGACACCGAAAAGGCTGCTGGCTCCCTTGATAAGCGAAGAATTGCTGGGGAAAGACACATTGCCCGCCTCAACCAGCTTGATAATCTCATCTTCCTTGCCATCATACTTCAGCTTCATGTTCTGGGCATCGTAGTCGAAGGTGGCATCGGTGTTGTAATTCAGGTTGAGGTTCATCTTATCGCCCACCTTTCCATTCACGTTGAGATTGATCTTCTCATCGAAGTTCATCATCGTGGTTTTCCGGTTGCGGATAGGCAAAGATGGATTATCGATACTCTTCTTGTTCATACCCAGTTTCAGCTCGGCAGAACCCTGTGTCCTGACACGGATACCGCCAGGACCGAATATCTTCTCGGCTGGTCCCAGGTCGAAATGCATATCAGAGAAGTCGAACTTCTCCTTACCCTTCGCCTGATAAATCTCATCGTTCTTCTTACGGAAGAAAGCACTTCTTTCATTCATCTCAGTCCAGGAGTTATACTCTTCTGGAGTGAGCATGATAGGGGCCGAGAGCCAGGTATTGCCCATACGATTGCCGATAACGAAACGGTTGAGCGTATCGTTATAGACCACATCATATTTCATGTTGTCCGGGCGCTGCAAGTCGAGCGGACTCTGATAGAGGTCGCTGAGTGAATAAGGCTGGGTAAGCTGAATCTTCCAGCGGGTATTCAGCAAAGAATCAGGAATGGTATCATCCTCCACCTTGAAGGGTTGGGCAGAAACTGAAATCTTGCTGCTCTTTTCTTTATCCTGTGCCCCATTCTTTGCTTGCTTATCCAGCTGTTTCTGCTGGGTATTAACCGTATTCTGAGTTCTTTTACGGGTACGGTTATCCTGCAAATAAGGCATGACGAGAGCATAGCTGAAAGTAGAAACCATCAGCCAGAACAGCAACAAATATATTTTTCCCTGCCTCATTTACAGATGCTAAATTCTTTTTCCTGACATTTAATTTTCTCTCTTACCGCAACTACTTGATTTGCTTCAGAGCCAACTTCACAACCTGCTCAACCGGCAAATCTGGCTGAGCCTTCAAGATGTCGACAACCACCTTGGCAGAAGGAGCCGGAGAGAAACCTAGCATGGTAAGGGCACTCACAGCCTCATCCTTCACATCATTGTTCACCATCACAACATTGCCTCCGTTGGCAGGGAGCTCATCCGCGATGCCCAGACTCACAATCTTATCCCGCAAATCGAGAATGATACGCTGGGCTGTCTTGAGTCCGATTCCCTTTACACCCTTCAACATCTTGTCATTGCCCGATGAAATCACGTTGCACAGTTCGCTTGGCGACATCGACGAGAGAATCATTCTCGCCGTATTGCCTCCCACACCCGATACGGTGATGAGCTGGCGATAGAGTTCGCGCTCCTGCTTGGAGGCGAAACCGAAAAGGGTGAAAGAGTCATCTCTTCCACCTGCCACCAAAACCTCATGCACGTAGAGTTTTACTTCCTGCTTGCCCTGAATGGCAGTATAGGTATTGAGCGAAATATTGAGTCCGTAACCCACTCCTGCAGTCTCTACTACTGCCATTGCCGGGGTCAGTTCGGTCAAATCGCCATGAATATATTCTATCATTTTAATTTTCTCCTTACTATTTAAACACTTGGTTATACCTCTTTCATAAATTAATTATAATAATATGAACGCACGAAATAGGGATTTATTGTATCTGGCATTGGATTATATTGCCGACACCCCTATAAGAAAAAGCCTTTATCCCCTATGGAAATTGTTTTTAGAACTAGAAGAAATCTCCGTTCATAAGTTTTGAACCGACATTCAATACTTATGAACGTACATTCAAAACTTTTGAATCTACATTCAAAACTTATGAACGAAGAATTCTATTAGGTACAGGAACAATTTCCTTTAAGCGTAGAAACAATTTCCCTTAAGAGTAGGAACTAATTCCATAAAGGCTAGAAGCTAATTTCATCAGGAGCGAAAAGAAATCACTCATTATCCATCGACAAACAGAATAGGAAGAACTAAGGCATTCTCTTAAATCCCTGAAATCACGAAACTGTAAGGAATCTGTTCTAGAACCCTTACAATTCCCCCGTCATTCTACCTAGAAACTATGATTTTATTACCTTTTGCAAGTTTTATGAGTTAAAAATCTATTAAAACGTCACGTATTTCAAGAAAAAGCTATACTTTTGCAACCGGAAATAGATATCTAGAAGGAATTATTCAAAATAAACAACAATATAAAAGAAATAAATACATCAAATGAAAAAGTTTAGAGCAGCCGTAGTAGGTTACGGCAATATCGGTAAGTTTACAGTAGAAGCTCTCGAAGCCGCTCCAGATTTCGAGATTGCAGGTATCGTTCGTCGCCAGGGTGCTAAGGACAAACCAGCTGAGTTGGCTAACTATGAGGTAGTAGATGACATCACCAAGTTGAAGGATGTAGATGTTGCTATCCTCGCTACTCCTACCCGCTCTTGCCCTGAGTATGCAGAGAAGATCGTTGCACTCGGCATCAACACCGTAGATAGTTTCGATATCCACACCAGCATCCTCGACTACCGCACCAAGCAGATGGAGAACTGCAAGAAGGCTGGCAAGGTGAGCGTTATCTCTGCCGGCTGGGACCCAGGTTCTGACTCTATCGTACGTGTATTGATGGAAAGTCTGGCTCCAAAGGGATTGACTTATACCAACTTCGGTCCTGGTATGAGCATGGGACACTCTGTTTGCGTTCGTAGCAAGAAGGGTGTCAAAGAAGCACTCTCTGTTACAATCCCATTGGGCGAGGGTATCCACCGCCGTATGGTATATGTAGAACTTGAGGAAGGCGCCAAGCTTGAGGATGTGACTGCAGAGATCAAGGCTGACCCTTACTTCGCTCACGATGAGACTCACGTATTCGCCGTAGCATCAGTAGATGATGTAAAGGATATGGGTCACGGTGTGAACCTCGTTCGCAAGGGTGTATCTGGCAAGACCCAGAACCAGCGCTTCGAGTTCAACATGAGCATCAACAACCCTGCCCTCACCGCTCAGGTATTGGTTAACGTGGCTCGCGCTTCATTCCGTCTCCAGCCAGGTTGCTACACCATGCCAGAGATTCCTGTCATCGACATGTTGCCAGGTACCCGTGAGGAAATCGTTGCAACACTCGTGTAAAGACATTGAACTTTGAGCTTGGAACATCGAACTTTATGATTAGTTTTACTGGTTCAAGTTTAAAGCTCAAAGTATAAAGTATAAAGGCTCGCAAGAAACAAAAACTTCTTGCGAGCCTTTTTTAGTATCTTATGTCTTGAGCTCAAGACATAAGCTAGAATACGTTTTCACGCTTTACTTAACGTCAGTTGCGCCCTGACCGGCAATCAATGGCCAACCTGGGTTCTGGTAAACAACAGATGTAGTAAGATCGGTCTGGTCACCCGCTGCTGTCTGACGGAATACGCTCTGTGCGATAGGAGACAGATAGTGAGCAGGAGTAAAGTGATAACCATCAAATACCTGATTGTTAATCTTAGAAATCTGGTATGGACGGATGTAGTCACCACTAACGTCCTTACTACTGATATTACCCTTACCACCTTCAACATCAACCTTAGCGAGGTCGGTATCACCATCGCGCCATGTGCCCTCGTAAACAGTACCCCAGTACTTCATACCTTCAATCTGGTAACCGTTTACCTGGTCGCAAGCACGCCAGCGGATTAAGTCCTCCCAGCGGGAAGCCTCACCGATGAACTCGTCACGACGCTCACGACGGATGTTGTAAGTAGTAGCATCAACCAACTGACCATGAGAGTAAGCACCGAAGTCCCACTTAGCCTCCTCCTGCATGTTGGTAGCTGCGATAGTCTTGTTGTAATCAGGATCTACCTTGGCACGGGTGCGGAGAGCACGCCAGTACTTATCAGCTGTGGCGTCGATAGTATTGTTCTTCAACCAGGAAGCCTCCATGTAGTTGAGGAGAGCCTCTGTGCCACGGAATACAATGCTACCACTCTGACCATAGTCGTGGTTGAGCTGCTGCAGAACATCATAGTTCTTACCCTTCTTCACAGCATAACCGGTAACGATACGAGTCTCATTGTTACCCTTTACTGTCCAAGAGAGATCAACGGTATTAGCACCATCACTTGTATAGTTCTCTACAGAACCATCCATCTTGGTGAATATCTGGATACGAGAGTCACGATCCTGGAGAGTAGCCTTGATGCCCTGGTTCTCCCACTCAGGGTTGTAACCTGAACCTGCTGCATAGATAGGAAGGCCGTTGCGCATAAGGAATGAGTTAACCAATCCACGTGTCCAACCAGTACCACCACCATTACGCTGGAGCTGCATCTGGATGTTGTGAGTTACGTTAGCCTTGTCCTTATCGAAAGCACGGTACATCAAAACCTCGCTATAGCCACTCATATCCTTGTCACAGAACATGGTGTAGTAAGGATTGATACTTGCCAAACTAGCATTCTGTCCCTCTGGAGTATCCGTATTCTCTACAAGGTTATCAACGAGCTTATCACCCAATTCCTTAGAAGACTTCATAGCCTCATCGAGGAAGTGATTGATGGAAGAATCGATGTCAAATCCCTGGATATCCTCAGCCTTGCCTGGCCAACCTGGACCACCTGGCACAAACGCAGTACCCTTGTGATACTTCTCCCATGTAGCCTCGAAGAGAGCAGCACGAGAACGGAGCAGAAGGGCTGCATCGCGAGAGATGCGGTTCTTGCCACCAGGGGCAGACTCCATCAGCAGGCCGAGTGCCTTATCAAGGTCATCGAGAATCTGCTGAGCTACCTTATAACGTGGCTGGCGCTTTGAAGCCTCAACAAGAGTCTCCTTGTCATCAGGAAGAGCTGTGAGCACGATAGGGAAATCGCCAAGAGACTGCAACTTGTCCAAGTAAAGGTAAGCACGGAGGAAGTATGCCTCACCAATATAGTGGCGTACATGACTCTCATTACCGCCAATCTGCTTAGCCTCGAACTTTGGCACTACCTGGTCTAAGAAATAGTTCACCGAACGGATGTTGCCGAAATCCCAGGCACCGCCACTCTGACCTACTTTCCAGTTTCCAGGAACCCAACGGTTAGAATAACCGGTTCCAGCCTGGTTATCTGTATCATTATCGTAAGCAAAGGTACTCATACCATAGCTACCAGGGCCAATACTTGTCAATACACCATAGAGATTCACGGTGTAGGCAGCCAGGTCGTCTGCGCTTGTGAAATAAGACGCAGGTGTCACGTTGCTTTCAGGCTCCTTGTCAAGATAGTCATCGCAACTTGTCAGACCGAGCGTCGCGCCCAATAAGAGCATTGAAATATATTTAATTTTCATAAATTGTTTCCTTTCTATAAATGATAAGTTAGAATGTTACACTAAGACCAAATGAGAATGTCTTTGACAATGGATATGTCTTACCAATCTCACCGCCATAACCTGCTCCAATCAATTCAGGATCACCAGCCTCAGTGAAGTTAGTGATGGTAAAGAGGTTCTCTCCAGATACGAAGAAGCGAAGATTCTCAATGTAAGCCTTGCTTGTGATAGCCTTTGGCAAGGTGTAACCGATGGTGAGGTTCTTCAAACGGCCATAAGCTGCATTCTGCAGATAGCGGGTCTGAGTCTTGATGTTGCGGCCACCACCCCAGTCTGCACGTGGGTAGTATGCACCCTTGTTGTCCTCACGCCAGTAATCCTCGTGGAACTTAAAGCCGGTAGCCTGCCACTTACCCTGACCGATAGCACCCCAGAATACGGCACCACCTGCTGCGTAGTCACGCTTGAGGGTTCCCTGGAAGAATACCTTAATATCAAAGCCCTTCCAAGCTGCATCGAGGTTCAAGCCGAAGTTATAGCGAGGAGTAGAGTTACCGATGATGCGTCTGTCACCTGGCTTATCAGCTGTATTCTCGCCAGTATTAACATAACCATCACCATCGAGGTCGGCATACATGATATCACCTGCAGTCCAGCCGCTTCCGAGTGCGCTCTGGTTAACCTTTGCGAGGTGTGCATCCATATCTTCCTGGCTCTGTGCGATACCGATTGTGGTATAACCCCAGATGTCACCGAGCTTAGCACCAGCATAGTATGAGCCGAGGTTCTTGGATGGGTTAGGATACTTGTCGATGACCACCTGGTTATCACTCAATACGAGAGATGCACCATAGCTTACCTCACCGATTACGTCACGCCAGCCAATCTGGAGATCCCAACCCTTAGATGTCATATCAAGGTTGTTCACCTTTGGAGGATTGGCACCGAGGATAACAGGCAACTCAGGAGCAGGACCTACCATGTCGAATGTCTTGCGCTGATAGTAGCCGAACGATCCCGTCAAGCGGTTATTGAAAGCACCCCAGTCGAGACCAACTTCCCATGTACGGCTCTTCTCCCATGTAAGAGTAGAAGACACGAGACCTGGCTGTGAAGCGGTATTTGGCTTAGCGCCATTAATCAACCAGTTGCCACCCTGAGAAGAGAAGCCGATGGTTGGATAGAAAGGATACCAGTTGTCTGTATTCTGGTTACCCAACTGACCCCAAGAAGCACGGAGCTTCAATGTGTTTACGTAATCAGTCAATGGCTCCCAGAACTTCTCACGGGCAATGTTCCAACCTGCAGAGAATGATGGGAAGAAGTTCCAACGGTTCTCGCGGAGGAAACGTGAAGATCCATCATAACGGAGGTTAGCCTCGAAGAGGTAACGGCCTGCATAATCGTAGTTGATACGACCGAAGAAACCGGCTGTAGTCCATGAGTTATATGCACCACCTACACTTGGCTTGGTGGTTGTTGTATCGAGAGTAGGAAGACCAGACATGATACCGTTCTGACGCGCTGTGATATTGCGCTGACGGAACCACTCACTCTGGAAACCACCCATTACCTTCATATTGTGATCGCCAAACGAATGGCTGTACTCTGCAAAGAGGTTAGGGTTGAAATAGTTTGACTTAAATGAATACTCATAGACGCTTGATGTGGCGTTGCTATCTACGTATGGATTATTATCGCAGTCGTAGCCGTATGTGGTCTGCCAGTCACGATGATTGAACTGTGTAACAATACGATAGTTCAACTCAGCATTGAGAGTCAGGCCCTTTACAGGTGTTGCAACAAAAGAAAGCTGCTGTGCGAGACGGTCTGCCTGGTTCTTGGCACGGCCACCATTCTGAAGACGTCCGATATAAGACTCTGGCAACCAGTTACCATTAGGATCGGTAGTTGGCAAAATAGGCCAATAACGGCACATATTGTGGAAGAACACATCTGTACCATTGATCAAATCACCAGGAGAATCGAAGTCCTGACGTGAGAAACGGGTATTGTAGGTCATGCGCAACCATTTGGTTATCTGTGCATTGATCTTACCTGTCATAGTATAGCGCTGCATACTATCATCACCATGACGGAGGAGACCACCACGGTTGAGATAGTTGCCAGATACATAGTACTGCAAACGATCATCACCACCATTGATACTCAAGGTATGCTCCTGAGAGAAGCTGGTACCAAACTGCTCCTTGAGCCAGTCGGTATTACCAATAGGCAAGAGTGGCGTATTGTCCCAAACCTCCCAACGGTTGTTGCTGTTCTTGAACATCTTCTGCATGGTAGGATCGCTCTGAGCCTTCTTGATTTGCTCGAGTTTTTCATCTGTAAACCAGATACCTGCACCACTAGCAACAGAAGCATCATTCATGTACTTAGCCCATGTGTAAGAGTCCATCATCTCCGGCATGTTGAGTGGAGAATCAAAACGGAAAGAGTTGTTGTAGTTAATAGAAGCCTTACCCTTCTTACCACTCTTGGTAGTAATAAGGATTACACCACCGGCAGCACGTGAACCGTAGATTGAAGAAGCAGAAGCATCCTTCAATACAGAAATGTTCTCGATGTCCTGTGGGTTGAGTGCGTTCATATCGCCCTCCATGCCGTCGATGAGCACGAGTGGAGAAACAGAAGAACCGGCACCGATAGTACCTGTACCACGGATGTTAAAAGACTTGGTTGAATTAAGAGTACCACCGCTGCTTGGTGTAGAGAAGTTCATACCGGCTACTGCACCCTGAAGAGCATCAACAACAGAGTTGACTGGGCGAGCGCCGAGAGTCTTGGAATCAACGGTAGAAACGGCACCAGTGAGGTTTACCTTCTTCTGAGTACCGAAACCGACAACAACGACCTCATTCAGAGTCTTGCTGTCTTCCTTCATGGTCAAATTGATTTCACCGCCCTTCCATACCATCTCCACTGGTTCGAAGCCAATGTAGCTGATACAGATAGTTGCGCCACGATTAACATCAGAAAGAGCAAACTTACCATCGAAATCGGTGATGGTTCCACCTTGCTTTCCCTTAACTGTGACTGTAGCACCAATTACAGGCTCCCCTGTAGGGTCGATAATGGTACCAGTGCATTGTCCATCTTTGGACTGATTAGTTTCCTGGATACGAGTTCCCCATAAGCCTGGGCTGGAGCCATTCCAAGAGCCATAATCATAGTACTTACTGTGAATAGTTGTCTTATCATAAGATAGAGTTTAAAAATTTGTTATTTGGTTTCTTATTTATTACGTTATATTTTTATATTTCAGTTAGCTGTTGCAAAGATACGTTATTTTTCAATACGGTTAAGATTTTAAGGCAACAAATGTCAGTTTTTTAAATCTTTTTAAGTAAAATAGCCCCAAAAAACAATCAAAAAAGGCTCGCAAGAGGTGTTTCTTGCGAGCCTTTTGATAAAGAATGTAAAAAAGACACTCTTCATTATTTATGTGTCATGATATCAAGCACCATATCGTCGGTTGCTCTCATCGCATCGGCACCGATACTTGTAAGATTGTGAATACATTTATCCACATCATCATCTACGATGCCCTCTGCCGATGTCACGCATTTGCCTTCCATCGAAAGAAGAGCGGAAAGCAGGGCGGTACTGACACCCGAAGAGATCTTCAAGGCACAGCTAGGTTTGGCACCATCGCAGATCATACCTGTAAGGTTTGCCACCATATTCTTGACAGAATTGCAGATACGGGTATAATCGCCACCCATCAGATAGGTGATACCGCAACTGCTGCCCGTACTGGCTACCACGCAACCACATAGAGCTGAGAGTTTTCCCAAGCTCTGCTTGATATAGATAGCCGTCAAGTGACTGAGCATCAAGGCACGGATCATTTCTTCCTCAGTATTCTCATTCTCCAGAGCATATACCACAACAGGGTTGGTAGCACAGATTCCCTGATTGCCGCTACCGCTATTACTCATCACCGGAATCATGGCTCCACCCATACGGGCATCGCAAGCAGAAGCGGTACTGGAGATGATGTGAGAGAAGATGTTATTACCGAAGATGCCATGACTCAAAGGGCGATCCATTGTCTTACCGAGACAATGTCCATAGTTGCCCTTGATACTCAGTTCGGCAGCCTTCATATTATATTCCTTGGTCTTGAGGATGAAAGAAATCTCATCAAGCGGAGCTGTTGTTGCAAACTCGTAAACCATCGGGAAATTGAGTTGGATGTCGTCATCAGCCTCATCGCCCACAGCACCGCCACGCTTGTCGAAAACCACCTCACCATTACGCTCAACATACACAAAATGGGTATGAGAACCGGAGATAATTGCCGTAGCCTGGTCTTCACCGGCATGACAGATGATTTCGATATAGAGTTTATCCACATCACCCTGCTTCAGTTTGATGTTGATATCCGCATCCTTGATATATTGTTTGCCCTGCTCCAGACTGTCGGGAGTGAGGTCTTTCAACACTTCCAGCTGATATTCAGGCTTTCCGATGAGCGCACCCAGCGATACGGCGATAGGCAAACCGATCATACCCGTGCCAGGAATGCCGACACCCATCGCATTCTTGAGCATATTAGGACTCAGAAGAACTTCAATACGTTCAGGGCGCTTGCCCAATGTAGTAGCAGCCTTGGCTGTACATAGTGCCACAGCCATCGGTTCGGTACAGCCGATGGCAGGAACCACCTCTTTATTAACGAGCGCAATGATGCGCTCACGCTTACTTTTCTCTAACATAATCTATATAGCTTTTATATAAATAACGTTCTTACCATTATTTCGGGTACAAAAATACAAAAAATAAACCGTATTTCACGATATTATCGAAAAAATACGGTTTATCTTTATATAAATGGAGCACTTTAGCCAAACTTTTCGTCTAAATATCTTATTTCGAGAATAGTTCAGCCAACTTTGCAGCCAATTCCGTACCACGGATATTCTCAGCAATACACTCACCTGTAGTACCATCTACCAGGAAGATGGCAGGAATGAACTTTACCTTATAAGAATCAGCTATACCGGCACGGTCAAGTCCGTTAGGCCAAGAAAGTTTCTCCTCAGCAAGCGCTTTCTTCCAAGCAGTTTCATTCTTATCGATAGAAACACTTACTATTTCCAGTCCCTTTCCTTTATACAGTTCATAAAGTTTTTTGAGGTTAGGAATTTCCTTGCGGCAAGGTCCACACCATGAAGCCCAGAAATCAACCAGATAATACTTCTTTCCCTTTACACAAGAAGCCATGCTCACCTTAGAACCATCAACTTGCTGGAGTTCGAACTGAGGCAAAGTCTCACCTGTAAGTCCCTTTGGATTAATCTGCTCGTTGAGCAACTTTCCATAGAAGCTATTCTTAGCAGTTTCTGAGAACGAATTCCATTCCTTGGAGTTTTCCTTGGTGAAATAGTTCAAGGTACAAAGCATGGCGAAAGGTCCCCACCAGGAATCCTTGTTGTCTGAATACAACTTTCCATAAGAAGACTCTACCGTATCAAAGAAATTCTTCTGTTCGGTAGCCATCTCTTTTCTCTCGTCACTATCTTCCAAAACTTTCATCTTAGCTTTATCCTTTGCCTGGTAAGCCTTGCTCTGTTCTGCAATCAATTTTTTATGCTTATCGTTTATATCCTTATACATCTTATCAAGCATATCCCTCACTGAACCGATTTTTGTCTGATATTCATCGTTCATAGCACTGTCAGAAATCTTTACATTGCTGGTATAAAAACCTGTGTTCACCCCATCATTGATGGGTTTGGCATCGAGAGACACCTGCACTTTTTCGCCACCTTTGGTCATCAGACTAAAAGTGAAAACACCGTTTCTTGGACCGACACCGATAAAACGAGCCTCTGTAACAGGGATGGTTAAAGTAAGTTTTCCACCCTTTACCACACCTTTAGCGAGAGGTTTCTCATTACGATGGGTAGCAGCCAGGACGGCTTCCATTTCCGTACCATCAGGCACACCATTCAAGATTGCATCAATGATACACTCGTCTGCATTCTGAGCATGAGCACTCATCACAGAGATGAGCGCCAATGCCAATGAGAAAATTGTTTTTTTAAAAATCATATTTGTACAATTACTAGAAAGATTTATTTTAACGTTCATTACTTCTCCACATTCTGTACGAAACTTCCGTTGCCAGGATTATCAATGGCTCCCTTAGGGAATGGGAAGGTCCAGAGATGAGAGGATGGAGCAAGACTTATCTGCTTGCCATCTATCTCTTTTGTCAGCGTGCGGGCATAGGTACCTTCAGCATTTAAGCGACGAGCATCGCCAAACGGCACAATAGAGAAGATAAGTTGATTATCCTTAGCTTGACGTATATACCGGATAGCTTCTGCCACAGAGGACGCCGATAGTGGCTGATATTTCTCTGGAAGGATATATGTCTTACGCACCTCATTGAGCACATCCATAGCATCTGTCAACTGTTTCTTACGAGCCAAGCATTCAGCCTTGATAAGATACTGCTCCACGGTTCTCATACCAGCAAGATTGATATAGCCATTGGTCAACCCCTGATAATAAGTTTCTGCACCCATCGTTCTTAGTTTCCAATTGCTCAAGAAATAAGCATCTCCCTCTTCGAATCCGGCAGCACGATTTACCGGTATCTTGAATATCGCAGATGCATAGTTGGAACTATTATCGGCATAATTGAAATTATAACAGTCCTGGCTATCAAATCCCAATGGCGTTTTCAAAGAAGGATAAACACCCTCTTGGCCTATCACACCCTTATTATCATTATAGAATCCAACCCAATCAACCAACTTATCATTAATGGCAAGAGCCTTATCAGCAAACTCCAACGCCTTTTCATAGTTCATCATCTGAAGATAGGTACGTGCCAACATAGCATAGGCAGCTCCCTTGCCCGGATGGAGGAGCGTGGTACCCATATCTGGAAGATCAGCTACCGACGTGTTCAAATCATTCAAAATGAATTCATAGATTTCCTGAATGGTGGCCTGATGATAAGGAGCATTCTGAAGACTGCTTGTAATCAGAGGCACACTCAACTTACTGGCAGCATTTGAAGGCTCGTAGGTATCAGCATAATAATTAGCGAGATTGAAATAGTTCATCGCACGCAACACTCTGGCATATGCCATCACCTCAGCCTTTTCTTTCTCAGTACCTTCTGTTGTATTAGGCACATCTTCCAATATCAGATTGCAGGTATTGATAGTGCCATAAGCCACATAATAAGTACTCTCATCTGCAGAGTTCCAATAGGCACGATCGGTTTCCTCCTCCCAATTGTAGTTAGCCTTATACATCGGATAATAACTGGCATACGAATTGGTGAGATATTCATCATTAAGCAAATAGCACGTTTGCAAAACCGGCATGCGATGAGTACCATACTCGTAACGGAGAAAAGCCTCATAGTCGGCGAGCGACTTAGGGATGCGTTTGCCCTTTGGTTCTATATTGAGATAGTTATCGCAAGAGGCAAGTCCCATAACCATGCCCAGCAACAACACCATATATACTAATTTCTGTTTCATTTTCTTCATTATTTAAAAGTTGAGATAAATGCCTAACACATAGTTGGTGGCATTATAACCACCCAGCTGGTACTTAGCCTGTTTGGTCTTTGCCCAGAAGAACGGATTCTCCACATTAGCCTGAACACGGGCACTCTGCATATAGAGCGAACGGCACAGCGACTTTGGCAAATGATAAGCCAGAGAAATGTTGTTCAGACGAATATAACTGGCATCAAGGATATTGATATCAGAATAAAAATAAGTACTATACAAAGAAGATGCTGACAAACCACTTTCGGCAAAAACAGCCTTTGGCACATTGGTATAAGCCTCATCACCTGGTTTCTGCCAACGATTAGCAAGTCCGGCACTAGCTCCCGCAATATTGGAGATATATCCTACGCTGGAATAACTGCAAGTGAGGAAAGCAGGATTGGCATTGCGCATCTTATGACCACCCGCAAAAAGGAACTGCATACTGAAATCGAAATCCTTGTAGCTGATACTGGTTCCGAAAGATCCACTATACTTAGGAGTGGTAGTACCCATGTAAGAGATGGCATCCAATGTCGTTGGCTGATTAGTTACCTTCTCACCATTCTCGTTATACACCTGTGGCAATCCTTCTTCACTCAATCCAGCCCACTTATAGCCATAGATTGCATTATATTCGTTGCCGATAATAGGATAAGCCGAAGGGTAATCCAACTGAAGAATATAAACCGGCGCCTTTACATTTACATAAGTCACCTCATTCTTATTATAAGCATAAGTCATATTGGCTCTCCATGAGAAATCCCTGGTACGCAGAACCTCACCACTCAGGGAAATTTCTACACCACGATTGTACATCTCGCCATTGTTGATGGTATAGGTGCTGTAGCCCCAACCTTCAGTAGGTACACCCATGGAAGAAGCCAGGAGGTCGGTACCCTTCTTGTCGTAATACTCTACAGTACCATTGAGTCGGTTCTTAAAGAGCGAGAAATCGATACCTATATTAAAGGTATTGGTTTTCTCCCAGCTCAGCATCGGATTGGCACGCGACTGCACATATCCCTGTGTACCTCCCACATGCCCGTTATTATTATAGCTTGCCACCATATAAGGGGCAGAATTCTTAGATACGTTACCGGCAATACCATCAGAAACACGGAGTTTCAGATAATTGACCCAATCTGCGTGGAAGAACTTCTCCTTACTGATAATCCAACTGGCACCTACCGACCAGATAGGCTTGTTCTGAAACTTCGAACTGGTTCCCCAGAGATTAGAGCGGTCCCATCGTAAACTACCAGTCAAGCTATAACGGTCATCGTAAGTATAAGCAGCATTACCATATACCGAAACATAACGGTTTACATTCTCATAAGAAGCAGACAAATCAGTCGCGGTCATAGATTTATATCCCAGCACACCCGCTATACCTTTCAACAAATCAGCATTATTCACCATATTGGATGTTAACATCTGAGAATCATAGTTAAACAGTTTGTCTCGATGCAATTCCTGCTTGTTCTGGATGGTTTCCGTGCCCAGAATAGCAGTTACGCTGTGAACATCCTTGAAAGTCTGATCAAAACTCAACTGCTGACGGAAGTTATAAGCAGAGGTATATTGGTCTGAACGAACCAGGATATCCCCATAAGGAATCACATAATTGACAGAGCCATCACCATTATCGGTTGCATACCCGTTTACCACACCCCGAACCTGCACAGAAGCTTTATCAGCCCAGTTTTCACCACGATATGAAGCTCGTTCGTACTGGAAGGAAGCAGCATACTTCAAACAGGGCAGAATCTGTACATTCAGACGGGCAAAAGTTCGTAAAGCCAACTCCTTGTTGGTGGTAATCTGACGATCCAGCTCTTCCAAAGGAGTGATATCCATATTATAAAGACCATACTTCTGATAGATAGCCAAAGTACTTGCATCATATCTCTCACTCATCGGCTTGGTATAACAAGAGCCATCAGCATTCACTAAATTATCGTATGGCAAAACAGAATATCCAGGAGAAAGGACATTGTAGTTCTGTGTCTGATCCTCACCCACCTTTAGGTAAGCACCTAAATCCAAAGAAAGCCATTTTGTGAAATGAGAAGTATTGGTAAGGTTGATACCTAAACTCTGATTATTGGAATACTTATCTTCAAGGGTATTATACTTATAAGTGACCGAAGCCTTGAAGAGATTATTCACCGAGTTGTTTACAATATTCATATTATACTGCTGATACAACGGATCGCGCTTAGCATACTTCTTCATCTGGTCATAGTAGTTATAACCTTTTCCAGCCAAATCTGTCAGTTTAGCATTCATTTCTGACTCAGAGATATTGCCTGCATAATAATTCAAGATATTGCAGATACCCGCGCTCGTATAGATTTTCTGATCCAACATATTCTGAGCGTATACCTTAGCTCCATTGCCTGCAAGATTCGGATTCTGCGCAGCCCACTCCTTCTCCAAGTCAATAACAAGAGAAGAATTGGCGAGATAATCTGTATAATAAGAATAAGGATGCCAGGTAAGAGAAGCATTGAAAGAGACATTGGTCTTACCCTTAGCTGCCGATTTCTTGGTAGTGATGACAATGACACCATTGGCAGCACGAGCACCATAGATGGAAGCAGCAGCATCTTTAAGAACAGTAATACTCTCAATATCATCCATATTCAAATCAGGGATTTCCTCGGTAATATCACCAGTTCCATTGCCGGTCAACTTAGTTTTCTCTACTGGAAAGCCATCTATGACATAGAGAGGAGAAGCAGAGGCATTCATCGTGGTTACGCCACGAATCATGCCGTCATTATATCCGGCAACCTCGCCAGCCAGCACAGTAGAGAGATTACCCAACCTCTTGTCTTTCAGTTCATCAGCTGTTACCTTGGTAAAAGCACCGGTTGCACGCTCCTTAGAGATTGTCTGATAACCCGTTACAACCACTTCACCAAGTATGGTCTTATTTTCAGACATCACAATCTTCACATGATCCCTACCAGCCACCTTTACCTTCTGGTCATTCATACCGACATACGAAACCGTAACCTCATGACATCCTTTAGGAATATAAAACTCAAAATTACCATCCGTATTAGTCACGGTTCCAAAAGGACTGCCAGGCACTACAACAGAAGCGCCAATCATAGGTTCTCCATCCTCATCGGTAATTGTTCCTGAGAGGGGGCGGATGGCAGCTCCATTATCTGTAGCTTCAGCTGCAGTTTTATGTTGCAAAACCTTCTTGACGGTAATAAACTTACCACTTACTGAGTAAGTGAAAGGTTTACCATGTAAAATCTGCTTTACGGCAGTTGAGGCAGAAGCATTCTTCAGATGAACCGTTGTGGTATAGGGATTTACGTCCTCTATCACAAAACTCACCTTATAATCCGACTCCTGCTGTACTTTTCTCAATGCAGAAGCCAAAGACTCATTAACGAGCGACATCGTGATGCCTCTCTTTGCATTCTGTGCTCCTACAGGCAATGCCATCCATAAAGTCAGGACAGCAAACATGAATACACGTCTTATTTCTTTCATATTTCTCTCTTTTTCGTTAATACTATAATAAAAATACGTTTCTGACAGCGAATCGGTAACATCTACTTTCAAAAAATAATGAAAAAAGTTTGTTTTCTTACAAATAAAACTAAAACATCGGCATTTTCAGGAATTATAATTTCCCAAAAATGCCGATGTGACGATACATCAAGATTTACTTAAATACCTTATTCTATATATATAGTATTTCCCTTAAAACTAACCTTTGCAACTCCCAGATTATTCAAGAGTCCTATAGCATCCTCTATACTGCCACTCTTATCTGCGGAGAAATCGAGATGCTTGGTTTTGACTGCAGGATTTCTAAATACCACCTTACTCTGATAATATGCTGCAAGATTATCCAAGATGTATTCCAAAGTCTGGTCGTGATAATAGAGCACACCATCTGCCCATGCGGTAGTTTCATCCGTATTTACATTAATTATCTGCCCAGAAACAGTCTCCTTTGCACTTAAGGAATATTGCTGTCCCGGATTCAATGTCACAGGTTTATGCTGACTGTTCTTTGCCAGGACTTCCACCTTTCCCTCAACCAAAGTCACTTTACAGTCACTACCCTGATAAGCCTTGATATTAAAAGAAGTACCCAAGTCCTTGGTCAAGACACCACCTGCATCCACCACAAAAGGACGCTTACTGTCGTGCCTTACCTTGAAGAATGCTTCTCCTTCAAGATGCACCATACGCTCTGCTCCCTTAAAGCAGTGGGGATAAGTAATCTTACTATTACTATTGAGCTTTACTTCAGTGCCATCAGCCAGTGTCAGAGTAATCATCTCACCATCTGCCGTCTGAAGCATTGTCATACCTTGTTCAGAAGATACATTTTGCGTTATCCGATTTCCGGTAGCTTCATCAATAGTCTGCCTGGAGCTCACCCACTGCCATACAAAAACTATCGCCAACATAGCAGCAGCGCCCATCAGAGCACTCATCAGCATTCTCATCATCGGATATTGATGTTTCACAGGCTCTTCGGCATCCGAATTTTCTTTGCCTACTATCTTCTCCAACTCCTTGTCAAGGTTTGGCAGAGGATATGTTTTTCGTATCATAGCCTGTTCTATGGCAACCAAGTCTTGGATGTCATTCTGTAAACTCTCATCATTAAAAATATCTGTTTGCTTCATCATATTTCTATTTCTTTACTAAAAATAATACGTTTTACCTACCAAAATAGTAACATCCCCAATTGAGATTCTTTTGATTATTTTCAAGTTTTTATTTGATGATAATGTTCTCTTAACAGTTTCAAGGCCTTTATGATATGGCGCTTGACCGTTTCCTGACAGACATTCATCTCATCTGCTACTTCCCGATATTTCTTATGGTTAAGATAACATTCTTCCAAAACATGACGAGTAGTATCCGGTAACAAATCCAACATTTCTTCTACTTGCCGCTGACGTTCTTTCTGGATATCATTATCTTCATAGCATTGATCTACTGCATGAAGATAGTAATCGGCATATTGTGCATGAACAGCTGTATGCCGAAGATAGTCTAAACACTTATTTTTCACGGTTTTAAGCAAGAAGGCTGGTAAGGTTTGCATGTCATAGGAGTCGAAATTCTCCCATACGTGAGCAAAAACGCCACTCACGATATCTCGGCTTGCCTCCTCATCTTTCAGAAGTTGCAGCGCATAATAATATAATCGACCATAATATGATTTGAAAAAATGCCCAAAAACTTCCCGCTTATTCATCTATACCTAATTCTATGTTGATTACTAGAAACAATATGCCATATATGGCGCATGATACACCATATATGGCTTTGAATATTCTTATTATTAGTCTTCCAACTGGAACAGAGGATCATCTGGAGTCAGCATGGTTGGCTTCTGGTCGAATTCCTTCAAGAGCTGCTCAGAAGCATACTTCTTGTTTACTACCAGGCGGAACATGTACTCGTTGAACCAATCGTTGGTCATGATGAAGCAACCGCCAAAACCATTGTCAGCACCCCAGCTGTTCTCCACCTTCCACTTCACAGGCTTTCCGGCAGCATCGAGATCTACCGCAGTCAAAGTCATGGCATGGGTAGAACCGCTCTCGAAAGTAGCGATGCGGTCAGCCTTATTCATTGGGAATGTTGTATTGAAGAGGCTGCCATAGTCGAAGTTATCGAGAGCCAGATAGCCACGCTTTCTGTCGAGCTGCTTGCCCACATCATAGCTTGAATACATCTTATGACCATCCTTCAGGGAAGCGATAGCGAGCTGGGCTATCTCCTCCATAGGCAGGTTCAGGTACTTCCAGTTATGACCATCATAGGTATGACGGTCGTATTCTACCTCGTATGTCTTGTGATAAGGACGGCGTGGGTCGTTCATCACCATGATGAAGGTGCCGTTGAGATCCTTACCAACCGTCTCCTCATAGAAACTCTTAGGAGTATACTTCTTAGCCTCACCAATCTGCTTGCCATCCTTATCACGGAAAGCATAAGTGAATTCCTTTACAGGCTCGCCCAAAGTAAGGCTGAGCATGCGATAAACCTGAGCCAGCATTTCGGTCTTACGAGCCTGAATAGCAGCAGTTTTCTTTCCCTGAGCTACCATCTTGCGGAGTTCCAGACCATATTCACGGAGCTTGCTGCTGATAAGGCGGCTCATCTTGGAAGTATTGTTGCTGGAGAAAGTCTCAGGCTGAGCACTCATAGGCACAAGACCATATTTGCTAGCCAGGTCGGCAACGCCACAGAAAGTACCACCGTCGTTGAGAGGGTTCTTGAAGAAGAACTGCACCTGAGGATCCTCGATGCTCTTCTTACCGAGGTCGATGACACCCTGAAGCATGAGGTTAGCCTTCTCCAACTGGTCGTAGAAGAAGAGATAATCCTGAGAATACTCTACCACTCTACCCTGCTTGTCGTTGACAGCAAAGTTAGAACGGAGCACATTGAAGCCGCTAAACATCCAGCAACGGCCCGAACTCTTCTGATTATGAATGCTCTGAGAAGGGGTCTCGATGCTGAAATGGGTATCAACAGGAGCCTCATTGGCATGATTCTTTACCAGGTCATCAATGTTGTTGTTAGCAACAGCATTAAAGAGAGCCTTGTGTGCAGCACATGCATGGTTCTTCTCCATCTGCTGAAGAGCAGACTGACTGATGCCGCCCCCCTTGGTCTGCGCCATCATAGACATGGAAGCCATCAGCATGGCTCCAATCAGTAATACGTTTTTTCTCATAATCTTCTATATTTATTTGTTTCTTTGTGCAAAAATAACACTATTTTGCGTACTTTCCAAACTTTTATGCTGAAAAATGCGAAGACGCTTACGAATGAAAGCCATTTTCTAAAAAAACAAGTTAAATTTTTCTTAATTAATAAGGAGTTCTGCAAATACATTACGGTTTTTTATTATATTTGCAAGCGAAATACTAAGCTAAAATTACGATAGTATCGTATTGGCTACACATAGTATAACAACAAACAACAAACCTATGATTGGTAAAGTAAAAATCCGATGCTTGTTTTTGTTGGCATGGCTTGCAAGATGACAACAAATATGGGCTCATTGAAAATCATATTAGAACCCCTAAAGGACATTAAACAATGGAAAAGTATATAATTATAACCGAATTTGGAGAGCAGCAAGATATAAGAGTGGGACTAAAATCTTGTAAAAACAAGTACAATCTTCTTCTCTGTTGGGCAAAACATCTTTCTTATCCTTATATTGGTATTAAATCCAAGACGAAGCTTATCGAAGATATAAAATTTGATTTGCGCGAATTTAAACAATATGTTATGAATGCCAGAAGTTATATGACGAATTTTTATCATGAATCATATCTAGTAAATGGCATCCATATAGAACTGTATATCGTTAAACGTGAGCAAAATTGCGATTCTTCATTTTTATTTAAAATATTTGTTTTTTATAAGAATTGGGATTTCCAAGTGGAGAAAGAATACAACTCCCCATTTGATGCTTTAGTTGATAGCATAAACATAATACAATGGAATGAATTCTCACAAGAAGAGAAAAATGAGTTTGAAAAGGTTCTAAAGTCGACAAGCCACGTAAATTGCGTTATTCGCAATTTGGTTTGGAACTTAGAATGTTCCATACTTGGCAACAATTTAAAAGTATATATAGTGAAGTCATGAAAAAGATATTGTTTATAGCACTCAGCATCATACTCTCCGCTCCAACATTTGGAGCGGATGGTAATCATCGTGATTACTCCCCAAAGTCACCAGAGGCAGCTGCCTTTGACAGAATATCCACCATTCCAGTGGGCAACTATACTGGCAGCCTGGCTTTCTCTATAAAAGATAATAAGGGTGAAAATCATAGTAGAAATCAGAAGGGGAATCGCTAATGAAAAAATATTTATTTTTAACAGATTATCAAACAGGACTTATTGTGAAAACAGAGATATTAGAAGCTGAAAATGAGAAAAATGTAGTGTTAAAATGGATAAAAACATTGCGTTTTCCTTATATAGGTTCTGTTGCGCGTAAGAAGATACAGGAAGAATATCTTACTGGGATTGCATCTTCCGCTTGTATTCGTAGAATGCAAGGGCTTCATTGTATGTTCTTTTTCCAAAATAACAGAATAATTGATGTACATTTTTTGGATGTATCTTCCATTCTACAAGGAAGTACAGAATCTAAACGTAATTTAATTATTGCTTATTTCAAAGGTGGAATTTATATTTCCAAAAGCAAAGCAGAATTGCCATTAACCACAATTTCACATTGGGCAAGATACTTATCTTGGCACTATTATTCTAAAGAAGAACGTGCCGAAATCAGGAAGAACATTTATAATATTAAAGAATTAAATGAAACTTTAAAAGACTTAGTTTGGAACTTTGAATGCTCCATACTTGGCAACAATTTAAAAGTATATATAGTGAAGTCATGAAAAAGATATTGTTATAGGTCGTGCAGGAAGTTCGAGTTTCCCTAAGATGTGAGGAAATGACTCGCATAGCTAACGAAAGAGAGGAACATCGGCTTATGCTGAAGGCTTCGTTACGCTCTATCGATTAAGGAAGAAGGAATAAAGATAAGAGCTGGGGGATAGGCATCTTTACGAGTTGGAAAGAGCTTCTTACCATGTCGGAAAGAGTATCTTCTCGGGTTGGAGAAAGTATCATTCCGGGTGCTAGAAAGTAACTTCTCCATTGTTGCCACTAGGCTCGGCAGACCTGCTGAGCCTAGTCAGCAGGTCTGCTGACTGCAGTCGGCACCTCTGTCGAGCCTAGTGGGAACACCTTGTTGTCGTACAACTACTGGTGCGTCCATTTGGAGCTTATGCCAATCCATGGAAGCTCTCGTCATCATTCGATAATAGCAGTTCTTGCCAGTAGTCAACAAGTCGTAATATGATTTCTTGTACATAGAGTGAATACTTTCACTTGCTATGCGAAACAGACACAAAGACAGGATTAGTTGAACGGCAGGAATACCAGCTTCTTTCTCCAAAGATAGCTTGCAGAGGAGATGACCTAGTCCAAAACGGGTAAAAAGTGCCATTAAATTGATTCGCAAGGATCTTTTAACACTTAATATGTTTGATAACTCAGAAAAATTGCTTAATTTTGCATTCATAACAGTTACTCTTTAAATCGTTGTTTTTTTTGTTCTTTAGCGATTACAAAGATACAACTTTTTATCGAGAAACTGATATTTTTACCCTATTATTTGGGGGTGGGAAACTTTAATAAAGGAACTATCTAATCATATAAATGTATGGAAAAAATAAAACTTGTATTAGGTATTTTATTGGGATTTACTCTTTCATTTTTTAATGCTTCTTTGCTTAAAAATAGTACAACAAAAACGGATGAGCAATACATTGTTACCAATAGCAGAAATGTATTCATATTGGATTCTGTAGAATTTAAACTTACCGCAGACTCTGTTCTTCTATATGGAAACGAGAATTCATATACGGAACTCTTATATCATTATGGAAGTATTCATAATGGTTCTAAAGATCTCTTATATTATGCATTAATTATGGCAGACAAATATTCTTATCCCGAAGCTTCTTATAATATTTTCGACATTATTAAAGATTTTAATAAGAATAACACTTTATTATTGTCTGAAATGATGAAATATTACTTATTGTATGGGGCAAAAAACGGAAGTTCAAGTTCTTGTTTTCAATTAAAGGAATATTACGAAAAAGGAATATTATTCGAAAGAAATCAGAGAAAAGCAAAATTCTATGAGAATAAGATAAACAAAATTTATAAGATAAAATGGACAAAATAAGAAATATGCATAATATTGCCTTAGGCATCATTATAGGTTTGTTCTTGGGGGGAATTTTTCAAGCACGCCCTAAGTTTGAATGGAATTTGGGAGTAAAGCAACCAGTCGTCCCTCAATGGAATATAAACAAGATAAAATCTGCAATTATTAAAGAGAAGAGCATAAAAGATTATGAATTACTTAAAGAATTATCTGGCGGTCATTTGAAAAAAGAAGACATTTTCTATGGCTTACTTATGAATGAATACCACCCTAACGATACCACTTACAAAGACCTAAGAAATGTCTTGGTTGAAATCTACAATATCCCTCCAAAAGATACCATCACTTTGATGTGGGTAAAAAAACTTGATGAAATGTACAAAAACAACAAATAGTGTTCTCTGAATTAACATTAAGTATTTAATAATTAGATATTTATAACACTTTTAATTTGGCTGTTTCACTAAAAATTAGTATCTTTGTCATGTTAAAGAGAATAATTATGAAGTATAGTTCACAATATAACCCCCTTACTTTAGATTTGTTCAAATCATCTTTCGATGATCTGAACAAGACTAATCGTTGGGTGATTCTTGGTGATAATATTCCATGGGCAGAAGTTGAAAAGACTTATAATTCTCGCCTTGGCAACAAATATAAGGGAGTAGGCTATGTCATGATGGCTAACTCCAACATCAACAAGGCGCAAGGGTACAACAGAGGAAAGAATGGATTTTAAAGATGAAAATCATAGTAGAAACTCTAAAGGACATAGATAGATGTACATTATATTAATAGATATCAATCAAGGACAAAAAGTTGCATTTTTTTCCTCAGAAGTAACAGATAAAAAGGAGGCTATTCTTTCTTGTGTTTCTAAAATTAGATTCCCAAGATTAGGAATAAAGAGTATTTCTAAAATAAAAAAATATTTGATTTACAATCCATATAAACTTTACAACATAACAAAATTACGTGGAGTATACAATGTTTATTATATTTCACTTACTATAAATGGAGTAAACATTGATGCAAATATTATAAAAACGAAAAAAGGCAATACAGATGCTACATATACTATAGTTGCTTATTTTAAGGAAGGAACTTATATTAGCCAAAATAAGAATATAGCCTCTATTAGTGCAATAAAACATTGGGCAAGATACTTATCTTGGCACTATTATTCTAAAGAAGAACGTGCCGAAATTAGAAAGAACATTTATAATATTAAAGAATTAAATGAAACTTTAAAAGACTTAGTTTGGAACTTCGAATGCTCCATACTTGGCAATAGTTTAAAAGTATATATAGTGAAGTCATGAAAAAGATATTGTTTATAGCACTCAGCATCATACTCTCCGCTCCAACATTCGGAGCGGATGGTAATCATCGTGATTACTCCCCACAGTCACCAGAGGCAGCTGCCTTTGACAGAATATCCACCATTCCAGTGGGCAACTATACTGGCAGCTTGGCTTTCTCTATACCAATCTATACATTGGTGAGCGGCGACATCAGCCTGCCTATCAGCTTGGACTACCAAGGCAATGCCATACGAGTAGACCAAGAGGCTACTTGGGTTGGATTAAATTGGTTACTGAATGCAGGAGGAGCCATCACAACGACAACTTCCGCATGCTCTACACAATATGGAGAATCGTTTCAAAAAGATTGGGATTATTTTGCCAACAAACTGTCCATGACATACATTCCCCTGGATGGTGAGTTTCCACAAATGCGATACAAGATGGATGAGCCCACTTTAAAAAGTAAGGACTGTTTAAAATGTTTATATTTCACGAAAATAATCTCTGCTTTATGCTGTTATCTGGAATATTTTTCGTATCTTTACACCATCAATT
>NZ_JBQKLN010000045.1:0-33309 GCF_052116205.1 Prevotella sp. Sow4_E9_plate
GAAGAAATTATTTCACGTAATCAGTAAAGACTATGGCAAAGAAGAATATGGACATTCTGCTTGGCAACATTCTCGGAAAGGCTGCCATTCATCCGCAGGACAGATTTGACAAGTCTCCTGGGGACTCAAAGGAAGAACGAAATGAAGTTAAAAGTCCTCAGACAGAGAGCGTTTTGCCTAATGATGAACCCTGGCGACATTTCTCCTTTATCTGCTCAAAGGAACTCGTTGACAAGGTTCAGAGCATCGCCCGAAAGGAAGGTTTCACCATCCGCTCCTTCATGGAATACGTCATGAAACAAGGCGTTGAAGCTTATGAGTCGAAATATGGTAAGGTCAAGAAAATCAGGACTAAATCCATTAGGGAAGTCATGTAGAAAATGTGGATGTGTAGCCATGTACACATGAATACATTGATACACGTGTACGTTGATACATATATACATATAGACGTTGATACATGTCCACATATGGATATGAATACAATGAAATTAAATAACATCAAAAACGAAAAGTCATGAAAATGAAAAAGAATCTTTCAATCGCCATCCTTCTGATGATGATGGCTTCACCAGTAGTATTCACCTCTTGCGGCAATGATGACCCGATGGAGGAGGTCGAGAGTCCGGAAACAAAACTGGACGTTTGGACAGAGCCTTACCATATCATGGGTGCAAATGTGGATGAGGTCAAGAGTTATATGGCTCAATCCATGAAGCGTTACCGCCAGGTAGCTGAGACTTCCGGCGACAACATCCAGTTGACCTTTATGACTGGGCAGGGTAGTGAAGGCGTTCTTTACAGTTTCTCCCGTTTTGGCGGTTCGCTTTATTCTGTTATAGATACGGAGCGAAGTGTGAACCGTGGGCTTGTCATTGACTATCTGAAGAAGCACTACACGCTTGTTTCTGCCGATGAAGCCAGCCTGCAGTACTGCTTCACCAACCCGGACAAATCCATGGTGATTACAACCATGAAGATTTCAGATTCCTATTTCAATGTGAACTATTCATTGGTTTATTGATAGAGAAAAATAAGATTGCCACCATCAGAACTTCGTGCTCTGGTGGTGGTAGTTTTATATGTCTGTGCGTGCTTGAAGGAGCATCCTGCTCTTTGTTTTGCTAAATAATAATAAAAATAACGTCTGATGGATATAAAAACAAGTTTTATTTCTTATATTTGCAATCAAATTACAAATATCGAGGTTAAAATGGTTTTAGAGATACGTTTAAGCAATATGTTCTCGTTTCGAGACGAGGTGACTTTGGACTTGCAGGCTGCCAAGATTCAGACAAAGAAGGCAAGGGAGCTTGAAGGTAATCTGTTTTCCGTGGATGGAGAACAGATGTTGAAGAGCGTTGCCTTATTTGGAGCCAACGCTTCGGGTAAAAGCAATGTGATTAAAGCCATCAGAGCTTGTGTGAACATGGTTCGTTCATCACATAATTATAATGTTGACACCAGGTTTGCCATCTCACCTTTCAAGTTTGAGGATTATGCCAACAAGCCAAGCTCCTTCTACATCCGTTTCCTGCTGAATGGAGTAGAGTATGAGTATTCCTTCTCCTTTATGCATAATGAAATCATCACCGAGACATTGTACTATTATCCGAATGGTCGCAAGTCGCTGGTATTCAGCCGTGATGAAAGTAGAGGAACAGAGAAGAAAGACATCTATGAGTTTAAGACCGTCATTAAGCGTCCTTTCGATGTAGCTGACAATACATCGAAGAAGACACTCTATATTTCTCGTGCCAGTCAGATGGACAGGGAAATAGCCCAAAAGATTTTCCTGTTCTTCTGTAATGACATCGTGCTTGATTATCAGGTGGCTAACATTGATTCCCTGGATAATTTGTTCAAGGAACGAAAGGAGCAGATGCTGGAGGTGTTGAGAACGGCAGATAGCGACATCATTGACTTCAAGATTCAGAACAATGCCATCACGACGTTTCATCGTACCAACCCTTCCGTTGCGTTTGATTTCGAGACGGAAGAGTCGGAGGGAACCAAGACTTTGTTCCGGATGATGGTGAGGATGATAGGTATTATCCATGAAGGAAAGATGCTCCTTGTCGATGAGATAGATAACAGTCTCCATACCCAACTTGTGGAATTTGTGATAGGTATGTTCAATCATAGCGACCATGCCCAGCTCATCTACACCACTCATAACACCCATTTGCTGAACACCGATTTCCAGCGAAGGGATCAGGTGTATTTCGTGAACAAGCGAGAGGATGGAAGCAGTGATCTATATTCTCTGTTTGATTTCAAGGATTTCCGGGACACGCTGGATATGGAGAAGGCTTATCTGCAGGGACGCTTTGATGCTATTCCTACTATATCTAATCTCACTATTTAGCTTAGTATGAAGCATTTTACTTATCTTCACACATAAATAAAAAATATATGGCACAGATGAATCTTACTCCATTGGACGATGTGCTTGACAAGCACTTTGGAAAAGTTGGTGCATACAGTTGATATTCCGAACATCAAGGATAAAACTCAATTGTCTGCAGATGTAGAGCAGAATCTCTCGCAGTTCACAGACTTTTTGGCAGATAATCTCCATGCAAATAAGGAAATGGCACGAAATCTGCTTGATGGTGTATCTGAATATTCTAAGAATCAGAAGAAGATAGAGGGAAATGCTGCACAGCAAAATCCTGCTGAATATAGTGAGGAGGAGTTGATGCAGGCAACTGGTGCCATGGAACAATCCTTACAGAAAGGCATCGCCCTGTTTGACAGTTTTGCTAAGCTCAAAGCGCAGCAACTCAACGAAAATCTGGCTTCTGCTGCATACGATAAGGAGTTGAAGAAACATACTGATGAATTTAAGCGTGAGATGGCTAAGATAGACAACAAGAGTGCTTATCTTCGTGAGGTGTTCAAGCGTATCAATCTGGCAGGCAGCGAGGAGGAACGTAAGAAGGCTATGGAATTGATGAGCGATTTGAGCGGTTACTCTCTTTCGGAACAGGAGTTCGCAGAATTTATGAATGGTAAGAAACAAATAGAATTATAAGGCGTATGGAAAGTTCAAGAAGACAGCAAGCCCAGGCTGATTTGGGTATGGATTTCGCTAAGGAAGATCAAAAGCGAGAGGCGGCTCTTGCCAAAGAACAGGCGAGGGCTGATAAAAAAGCTGCAAAGCGCGAGAAGATGATGAACATGCCATCATAACGTCTGATGGTAGGTACGGCAAAGTATATGGACAAGTATTTCTTGGATCCTATCCTTGGTTTCGTTCTTCCTGCCGGTGTCGGTGATGCGTTGTCGAGCGTGTTTGCATTCCCATTCATCTATTACAGTCTGTGCGTGGTTAAGTCTATTCCGCTGACATTGGCTGTCATCTATAATATCCTGATGGATGTGCTGATTGGTGCTATACCTTTCTATATTGGTGATGTGCTGGATGTCTTCAAGCGTTCGTATGTTGAAAACTTGAAGCTGATTACAGGCTATATCGAGGATGATAAGGAGATCATCAACAAGGTAAACAAGAAGGCATTCTGGACGGCAGTATTCATCGTCGTGCTTTGCTGGTTGATTTATCTGATTATCTCATGGGCCATCAGTTTGAGCACTTGGGTTTATGATTGGATTGTTTCGTTATTCTAAAAAAGGATTGCTTATTCGTGCTGAAACCCGAAAACTTGAGGCAGGAGATGATCGGTATCTTAAAGGATCTATGATAGTACCTTATCCAGTAAAGAGAACAGTTCTTCCTCTGTTTGATAAGGATAAATATCGAAGTAGGGGTTTCCTGTAAGCATGGCTGAAAGCTGAGTCTTGCTCTTGTCATAGAAGATGTGGCAAGGAATACCTCTACTTTCGGCGTAGGCCAGTTCATAGCCCACGCCTAGCGAAGGGTTGCTACACTCTGCTACGACCATATCGCTCTCTTGGAGCCATGCTGTATCCTGGTTATAAATCTCTGCATCGCTGGTTCTTCCTTTTTCCTTGAGGTTGAGGCCAGCCTGACCGATATGTTCGGTCAGTACGATGTCCTTCATCTGCATGTGTTCAATCATCTTTCTATAGAGATCGGCAAAGTCATGACCTCCACGAATGGAACCTGCAAAATATATTTTCTTTTTCATCATTCTTGGTACTTTAAAATTTCTTTTCTATGTGAAATAAGGAATTTTATCTTTTATCGTGAATTTTGATAATCAATTAATCAATGATGTGATTGATTACCATACCTGCGATTGCCATACCGGAAGTGGGCTATGGCTATCGGGTGGAGTTCACCATTGATGGAGCCGATGAAGCAAAGGGCACGGTGTTGTTCTCATCAGATAACGCCACCTTCTATCTTGCCGACCCTGAAAGCGGCCAGCTTGGTTTTGCCCACGAGGGTTATCTTAATAAGTTCAACTACAGGGTAGAGAAGGGCAGGAAGGTAACTCTGGCGATTACGGGCGACAACAAGAAGACCTGTCTTTATGTAAATGACAAATTGTGCGAGGAGCTTGGTCCGCTCACCCTTTATGCGATGCAGCAGAAAGACCTGGCTACATTACAGAAGGGCGATGCTACAGCCACTCAGCCTATCGTATATAATCCCTCAGCCAAGATGCATTATCAGCGCACGCTGGTGTTCCCTCTCCAGAAGGCAGGCGATTTTAAGAGCCGCATTACGGGAGTAAAGGTGGAGCAGAAGTAAGTAGAAACAACTGAGACTCTGAGATTGAGATTATAAGCAAAAAAACACTTTTCCAATTGGAGAAATATATTTCTCTAGTTGGAAAAGTGAAAAAGGTTGCTGACTGTGAAAGCCCTGTTATAAAGCCTTGGCTTTTTCAGGATCATTCGTTGTTACGTAATCGATGCCTTGTTTGAAGAAATATTTGATGGCTTTCAGATTATTGACAGTCCAGACATTGGTGATTAGACCGAGTTTCTTGGCTTCCTTGATCCAGGTTGGATGGTCTAAGAAGACGCTGTCTTCGTAGTCGATGCCTGTATAACCTGCTGCTTTGGCATCGAGCGGAGCGAGGTCTCCGTTCAGATAGGAAACCTTGGCACCTGGAGCGTGGAGAACCAGATAATCGCAGGAGTGCTTGCTGAAGGAAATATACTCTGTTCTTGCTTCCAGTCCCGCCTCTCTTACCATCTTCAGGGTGGCATCGATGCAGCGGTCTTCATCGCTCTTCTGGATGTGCTCCTTTACTTCGAGTATGAGTTTCATATCGCCCAATGATTTGGCTGCATCGAGATATTCCTTCAAGGTAGGAATCTTCTCGCCATTCTTGAGGCGCTTGTCTCTGATGTCGGCATAGTTGGCATTCTCTATCTTAATGCCATCTACGTCATCATCATGAAAAACTACCACCTCGCCGTCACGGGTGATGTGAACATCAAACTCAGAGCCGTAAACCCCAATCCTGTGGGTGTTCTGAAGTGAGGAGATGGAGTTCTGAGCAGAACCTTCTGTCTTCCAATAGCCTCTGTGGGCAATCACCTGCTGGGCTCTATCCTTGGCTGAGGATGGGAGAATCACTCCCATCAACAGCATCATATAAATCAAAATACTTTTCATTGTTCTTATTTTTTTATCATAGAAACTTTTTTCTATAGCACTTATTGTCTTAGAATCCCATTTTAAACATCACACCGACCACGGAACGGGAACCGCCAATGTAGGTTGGGAAACCAATCTGACGGCCTGAGTTACCTGCATCCACGATGTATTTCTCATCGAGCACGTTCTTGCCGAAGGCACCGATTTCATAATAAACCTTACCTGGCTGGAAACGATAACCGGCGGTGAAGTTGAGCAATCCGTAGGCATCCTGGGTGAACTCAGACTCGTTGCTCTCCTCGAAGAATACCTTCGACTTCCATGAATAGGTAGGGCGGAGATAGAAGGAAGCCTTCTCGCCGGCTGGCACGTTCAAGTCGAAACCGATGGCGAAACTGTTCTTTGGAGTAAGGCGGAAGCGGTTGCCGGCATAGAGCTGTGCGTTTCCGTTGTCATCCTTGTCGTTGAACTTGCCCTCGATGTACGACCAGTTGCCGAAGAGAGTGAGGTAGCGGCATGGAGAATAGTTGATGCTTGCCTCCAGACCGAGACTGTGGGCACGACCTGCATCATCGTATTCAAATTTGCTGGTGGTGGCGTTGAAAACCGATGTCTGATAATTATACCAGTCATAATAGTAAGCACAGATGTCGTAGTTCAGACGGCCTTCCAGGATGCTTCCCTTCACGCCAGCCTCGTAGCTGTAGATGATTTCCGGGTCGAGAGTCTCGAAATCCTTAGGATCGTTGTTGAAATAGAGCACTCCCGGACGACGGCCACGAGCCACGCTGGCGTAGATGTTGTTGCGGCCAATCATATAGTTGAGGGCTGCACGACCTACCCATGACCAGTAGCTGTCCTTGGCTGTAACCTTGGCGCCACCATCGGTAGGGTGATAAAGCACGGCACCAAACATGCTTGGTATGGTAGAAGATGAATAGCCTGTTTCCTGGTTCTCGTAAGTTCCGCGGATACCCAGGGTGAAGTTCAGGTTCCTGGTGAGCTTGAAGGTTCCATCAGCGAAGACCTCAATAGCCTGGTTGGTACCGTAATTCTTGCCCTGCTCGGTATAAGCAGTATCGAGCGTTTTGCCCGAAATGCCCTGCAGGGTAGCCTGAATCAGCTTGCCGTTATCGCCCATGCCTGCCAGAACCTGGTCTAAATCCATTCCCACAGCACCCAGGGCAGTCTTCAAATCTCCATAGATATCAGGAGTGGCGCTCTGTGGTTTCAGTTTGCCGTCCGCATCTGTTTCCGGGCTCTCTGGGAACCATTTGCTCATCAGTTGTGAGAGTGTCAAATCCACCATCGGCTGATAATCGGCAGGAAGATACTGGCTGAGCAATCCCTTCACATTATCTATCTGACTGCTGAGCGAAGCCTTCACACTCTTCTGGATAAACACCGGATAGAGGTACTGGAGATTCGCCTTGGCGTTGACATCCTGCGATGAATTCTCGTAGAAATAGTTGGCTCCCAAGAAGCCTGAGAAGAATTTCTTATCATCATAATTGAAACGGAATTCCTGGCTGAACTGGGTTCCTTTTTCCTTTTCCTCGCAGAGCAGGAGTGGGAGAAAGGTACCGTCTGCATCGAAATGCTCATCGCTGTTGAAGGCTCTGAAACCGGTGATGGAATTGAAAGCCCAATGTTTGCCGAAGTTGTGCTCGATGTTGAGCAGGGCGCCACCTACGTTTCGCTTGATGCCCAACTGCTTGCCGGCTTCCAGGTTGGCAGGACTGTTAGGGTCGCTATTGCCAAAGGCTGGATTGATGCTGTGGAAGGAAGTGCCTGGATAATCATCGTGCTGATAATCGAGTACCACGCCTACAGAAGTATCATCGTTAGCCCACCATTGGGTAGAGTTTCTGAAAGCCAGGGCATTCTTGCCGTTCAGTCTGCCACCTGCCTCGTTCTTGATGAAGCCGTCGCGGGCATCATAGTCGAAGGCAAAGCGGTTGGCAAGCTTGTCCTTGATGATTGGGGTGTTGATGAAACCTGTTACCTGGCGCTGGTTGTAGCTTCCGTAGTTCATGGAGAGTTCGCCCTTGAGTTCGTTTACGGGTTTGTGGCGGATGATGTTGATGCCGCCAATCTCAGCACCTCTTCCAAAGAGGGTTCCCTGAGGCCCCTTTACTACTTCCAGTCGCTCCAGGTCGAAAAGTTCTACGGCAGAAGAGCGGCTTCGGGAAGTTGAAACGCCATCCATAAACACGGAAACTCTTGGCTGGGAATAAGCCTCGCCGCCATCAGAAGTCACACCACGAATTACGTAGCCGGGGTTGTTAGGGCTCTGCAGCTGAATCTGAACGCCCGGGGTAAACTGAGCCACGTCGTCCATCTGGTGGAGGTTGAGTTTCTCCATCACGCTACCGGTTACGGCGCTTACAGCCACAGGAATCTCCAGGCTGCTCTGCTTCTTTTTCTGGGTAGTAACGATTACCTCGCCCAGGGCTTGTGTGTTTTCCTTCATCACCACCTTCATGTTGTTGTCGTCAGCATCTTTGGTGATGGTGTTGTAACCTATATAAGTAAAGGTGAGCTTGTCGCCATCGTTCACGTTGACGTGGAACTCGCCATTCAAGTCAGTCTGTACATTCGTGTTGCCGCAGCGAACTACCACGCCCGGCAAAGCTTCGCCCTGTTCGTTGGTCACCTTACCGCTTACGGCATTCATGCCCAATGCTTTAGAATTAGTTTTGTTACCTTCTGGAGTGTTGTCGGCTTTCGCCTCTAGACATGTGGCACCCTGCACGAGCAGGGAAGCCATCAATACAATCTTTAATTTGTTCATAACCTATTTATTATCTTGCATAATTTTTTTTCGGGTGCAAAAGTAGAATGATTTTGTTACATCACGGTTTCTTTCGGGTGAAGAAAAGATGAAGTTAAAACCGGTATTTCTTCTTCACTCTTCTTTCACCTCTTTGTAACACGATAGCAACATCCTTTAAATACCTTTGCAGCGGTAAAAAGTATTACAGTAATTTTAAAGAAAGAAATGAATAAGGTATTTAGTTTTATTGCGATGTCATTCCTGGGATGCGGAATGGTTTCTGCCCAGCAGGTGAATGCATTAGGCGTTGAGCGCCCTAAACTGGTAGTGGGTATTGTGGTTGACCAGATGCGATGGGATTATCTCTATCGCTATCAGAAGCGCTATGGAGAAGGAGGATTCAAGCGGTTGCTCAACGAGGGATTCTCTTGCGAAAACACCCGAATTCCGTATGTTCCATCGGTTACAGCCGTCGGTCATACTTGTCTCTATACCGGTAGTGTGCCTTCTATCCACGGAATCGCCGGAAACAATTTTGTGAAGAATGGCAAGAAGGTGTATTGCACGGATGATGAAACCGTGAAACCGGTGGGTTCCAGCAGTAAGGAGGGCTTGATGTCGCCTAGAAACCTTTGGGTTACGACTCTTGGCGATGAGATGAAGATTGCATCCAACGGCAGAGCCAAGGTGGTGGGTGTGGCTTTAAAAGACCGTGCTTCCATCCTTCCTGCCGGACATAATCCAAATGGTGCCTACTGGTTTGATGATGAGAGCGGCAAGTTCATCACCAGTTCTTATTATATGAACCTGTTGCCAAAGTGGGTGGATGCTTTCAACAACCAGCATCTGCCAGAGCGTTATCTTTCGGAAAAATGGAGCACGCTCTATCCTAAGAATACTTACATCGAGAGTACGGAAGATGAGAATGAGTATGAGGATGGAATCCGCAAGGGTGTGAAGGCTACGCTGCCGCTCAATCTCCCAGCCCTTTATAAGAAATATGGTTACAGCATAATCCGCAAGACTCCTTTCGGCAATTCGCTGACGATAGATTTGGCGAAGGCTGCGATAGACGGAGAGCAGTTGGGTGCTGATGATGAAACCGACTTGCTGGCGGTAAGCTGCTCCAGCACCGATTATATCGGTCATCAGGTGGGAACCCACGCCGTAGAAACTGAGGATACTTATCTGCGCCTTGACAAGGCGATTGCCGATTTTCTTTCTTATCTCGATGAGAAGGTGGGCAAGGGCAACTATCTGGTTTTCCTGAGTGCCGATCATGGAGCGATGAACAACGCCCGTTTCCTGCAAGACCGCCGCATTCCTGCGGGCAGTTGGGATGGTGATGCGATGGCTAAGAAGCTGAATCAAACCCTGGCTCAGGAGTATCCTAACGTGGGTGATTTGGTGAAGACCGTGATGAACTATCAGGTGTTTTTCAATCGCAACATCATCAAGGAAAACAAGTTGGATTTCGCCAAGATCAAGCAGAGTGTGGTGGATGTTTTGAAGGAAGACAGCTGCGTGCAGTACGCCTGCGATATGGAGAAGACGATGACAGAGAGCATTCCTGAGGATGTGAAGTTCCGCATTGTGAATGGTTACAACCGTGAGCGTAGCGGTGATGTGGCCATCGTGTTGAAGCCGAATTACTATGCCCACGGCATGAAGGGAACCGACCATGGCGAGTGGAATCCATACGACACCCATATTCCGCTGGTTTTCATGGGTTGGGGAATCCAGCACGGTGTAACCACCAGACAGACATTCATGACCGATATTGTGCCAACCATCGCCGCCCTGCTTCATGTTCAGGCGCCAAATGGCTGCGTAGGTCAGCCGATATTCTAGTTTTTAACCCTATCTTCATTTTCTCTAACATCTTTGAAATATGAAACTTATACCTTTGCACTCGGAAAGGGGCGATGATCTGCATCTGCCGCTTCGCCAGCAAAATATCAGATGTTTAAAGATGTATAAAGAAAAATGAAGGTAATTTTTGTAATTCAAGGAGAGGGTAGAGGTCATCTCACCCAGGCGTTGGCGCTTAAGCAGATGCTTCTGCACGAGGGTCATGAAGTAGTGAAAGTTTTAGTGGGCAAGAGCAAGAACAGGGTGATTCCTGAGTTCTTCATGAATCAGATAGGTACTCCTATCGAGGTTTTCGACAGTCCTAATTTCTTGCCGTCTAAGGACAACCGTAAGTTCAATCTGTTGCGCTCCCTGACTTACAACATGCTTCTTACTCCGAGCTATCTTTCCAGTATCCATTTGATACGAAAGAATATCCAGGAGAGCGGAGCCGACATCATCATCAATTTCTACGAGGTGTTGTGTGGCATTACCTGTTCCCTTTTCCGTTTCGGAATCCCAGAGGTTTGCATCGGTCATCAGTACCTCTTCCTCCATCCCTCTTTCCAGATGCCTGGAAAGTATTCCGTACCAGAATCCTTATTGAAATTCTTTACCCGTATCACCTGTATGGGAGCCACAGCCAAGTTGGCGCTCTCCATCCGTGACTATGAGGATGATCCTGTGCACGGCATCAAGGTAGTTCCACCGTTGCTCCGTCAGGAAGCCAAGACCATCATCCGCCACCATGGCGACTACATCATGGGCTATATGCTGAATGCCGGATTTGCCGAGGATGTGAAGGCGTGGCACGAGAAGCATCCCCATACCCGTCTCCATTTCTTCTGGGATCAGCCGGATGCGCCTGAAGAACTGATGGTAGATGATACGCTCACCTTCCATCGCATCAACGACGAGAAGTTCCTCAAGATGATGGCTGGCTGCAAGGCTTTCGCCACCACCGCCGGCTTCGAGAGCGTCTGCGAGGCGCTCTATATGGGCAAGCCATGCATGCTGATTCCGGCTCATGTAGAACAGGAATGTAATGCGATGGATGCGGAAAGAGAGATGGCTGGCGTGGTGAGCGAGGATTTCGATATCGATAAACTGAAGGCTTTTGCCCGTGATTACGAGGAAGATGTGGAGTTCAGAATGTGGGAGAACCATGCTGAAAGCCGAATCATCGCCGCCATAGAAAACGCTTACGAAACTTATTATCATAGAAAGGAGAACCAGGCTTATGAAGAAGAAAATGATTCCATTGTTGCTGCTTCTTCCCTTGTTGTTCCTGCTCGCCGTGTATGGCAAGGATAGCAAGAAGGAGGAGGCGCGAGTGGTAGTGATTGCCATTGATGGTTTAAGATGGCAGGAGGTGTTTGAGGGCGCCAGACGCGACAGTCTGATGCCGTTTCTCTGGGAGATGGGCAGGAAGAAAGGCTGCATGATTGGCAACCGCAACCGGAAATCGAAGATGGAGGTGGCAAACGGCATTTGGAAATCCTATGCCGGTTACAGCGAGATGCTCTGTGGTGTGACTAATGATGAGCACATCTTCGACAACCGCAAGCAGTATAACCCCAACCGCTCGGTTCTGGAATTGGCTGAGGCTTGTTCTGAGTATAAGGACAGGGTGAGTGCCGTGGCGAGTTGGGATGTGGTTCCTTATATCCTGAATTATCGCAGGAGCGAATTGCCCGTGGATTTCCGCTCTCCTCACAGGGTGAGCAAGCAAGTTAGAAATGATAGTGTGACTTTGAACCGCGCCTTGAAAACCCTCAAGGAGAAGCATCCCAAGCTTCTCTTTGTAGAGTTTTGCGAGACGGATTATTACGGACATCATGGCAAATGGCAGGAGTATCTGAATGCTGCTCATCAGAACGACCAGTTTATTCGACAGTTATGGGAATGCTGTCAGCAAGACCCATTTTACAAGGGGAACACCACCTTTCTTATCACCTGCGATCATGGCAGGGGAGAGAGCCTGGGCGTTCATGCCAACAGAGGCGAAGTAGATTCCCAGGCTTCTTGGGCGGAACACGGCAGAAGAATTAAGGGCAGCAACCAAACCTGGCTGGTGGCTTTCGGGAAAGACATCCAGCATCTGGGAGAAATGGAAGGGGGCAGAACCATCTACACCAAGCAGGTGGCTCCCACCATCGCCAGCATCCTGAAGGTTCCGTTTACGAATGATAATAATCAGCAATCGGTGGCTTCGCCGATTTATAAGATTCTTAAATAGAAGATTTTAAGATTCTCAAATAGCTTTTATATTACGCAAAAATAGGATAATAACAAAATAAGATTTTCAGATTATGATAGGATTGTTCAATGAATGTTTTCCACCCGTCATGGATGGCGTTTCACTCACGGTAAGCAATTTGGCTCGCTGCTTTTACCAGCAGGGCAGGGACGTGGCGGTAGTAACCCCGGAAATGCCAGGACTCGATGAGTCTCAGCTTCCTTATTCCGTCTTCCAGTATCGCTCGTTCCCGGTTCCCGGTCGCCATCCTTACCGCTATGGCTTCCCATCGCTCGATTTCAAGTTCCAGAAGCAGGTAGCTGCTCAGAATTTTGAAATCTTACACGCCCATTGTCCTTTCTCTTCGGGTGATTTCGCCCTGAAGACGGCTCGCAGAATGGGCATTCCATTGGTGGCAACCTTTCATTCCAAATATCGTGACGATTTCGAACGGGTGATTCCCAATAAGGCTCTGGTGGATTATCTCGTGGGCAAGGTGGTGAAGTTTTACGAGAGCGTAGATGAGGTGTGGGTGCCTCAGGCTTCCGTGGGCGAAACTTTGCGCGAGTATGGCTACAAGGGAACCTACGAAGTGGTGGATAACGGAACCGAATTTGCCGATGCGCCTTATACCGATGAGATGAAATGGGCAGCCAAGAACGAGCTTTATGTAGCCGTAGATAAACCTCTGCTCCTTTTCGTGGGTCAGCATATCTGGGAGAAGAACGTAAAGCTCATCATCGAGGCTTTAGCCAAGGTGAAGGATTTGCCTTATCATGCCCTTTTCGTGGGCGATGGTTACGCAAGAACAGAGATGCAGGCGATGGCGGCAAAACTCGGTTTGTCGGGAAACAGCGATTACCGCATGGATAAGGTAACCTTCTTCGGTAGCGTGCAGTCCCGCGAACTGATGCAGACCATCTATACGGCAGTCGATCTCTTCCTCTTCCCATCCATCTACGATAATGCGCCATTGGTGGTAAGAGAGGCTGCTTCGCTCTTCACGCCTTCCATCGTGGCTAGGGGCAGCAATACGGCGGAAATCATCCAGAATGGAATCAACGGATTCCTTTCGGATAGCGATGTAACTGCCTTTGCCAACCGACTCCGTTATATTCTGGAGCGTCCAACCGTCATTTCCTGGGCGGCAAAGGGAGCAGCAGAGACCCTGGTGCGCCCTTGGGAGGACATTGCTGTAGAAGTTTTGGATAGATATCAGCATTTAATTGACAGACAACAAAATAGATTGGCCATTTAATCGTTATATTACTATATATAATAAGGTATAGTTTTATTTTGAGAGTAATATGAAAAAATGGCATTTGTGGTTGGCGGCTTCCATCGGACTGGTGGTCATCGCTGGAATGATGATTCGGGAGTTTGATGTGGAAGCTTTGAGCAGGATAGATTTGTCTCCCAGGTTCTTCCTGGGGGTAGTAATGGGCGTGTTGCTCTTTGCGGTTCAGAATCTGATGCTCACCCTTCGCTTCCGACATCTTTGTCAGCGCAAGTTGTCGATAGCGCAGGGGTTTCGCATCAATGTGCTCTGCGAGTTTACTTCTGCCGTCACTCCTTCCGCGGTGGGTGGAAGCGGTTTGGCCTTTGTCTATCTGAACCGCGAGGGAATTTCGATGGGCAGAAGTATCTTCACCATGTTTGCAGCCCTGCTTGCCGACGAGGCTTTTCTTGCCATCAGCTGCCTGTTGCTCTATTTCTGTGTTCCATCGCATCTGCTTTTCAGTTTGGCAGATGAGGTGGGAATTTCTGCGGATGCAACGAACGAATGGATCAAGGGCGGAGTGCAGGTCATCTTCATCATCAGCACCCTTATCGTGGCTGTTTGGACCGCCATTCTCTACCTCCTGTTATTGCATCGCCCTCAGATTCTGGGCTGGGTATTGAAGGGATGCTGCAAGATTCCTTTCCTTCATAGATTCCTGCCCAAGGTAGAGAAGTTCTCTGAGGAGATGACGATGGCTTCGAAAGAGGCGAAGCAGGAGGGTGGAAGATTTTGGCTGCAGCTGATGGGGTATACTTCCCTGGCGTGGTTGTCGAGATTCGCCATTATAGTAGCCATTCTCGTAGCCTTCCATTGTCAGGGCAACATGCTGGTGGCGTGGTGCAGACAATGGGTGATGTGGATGATTTCCATTCTGAGTCCTACGCCCGGCGGAAGCGGCGTGGCGGAGTTGATGTTCCGCCTTTATTATGCCGATTTCCTGCCCGATGCCTCTGTAGCCATCCTTGCCGCCATGCTCTGGCGCGCCATCTTCTATTACCCATTCCTGGTAATGGGCACCTTGGTTTTGCCGAAATGGATTGCTAAGAAATAAGAATGAGGCAATCTTTCTTGCTTAAGATTTTCGTCCATAGACGAAAAAAATAATAAAAAGGAGGAAATTTTCGTCTATAGACGAAAATCTTGTTAAAAACAGAGATATTTTCGTCTATACACGAAAAAAATGCTATCTTTGCACAAAAAATCGAGTATGAACGAAAATATTGAATCAGTAAAGAAGTATAATCTTTGGTTTGGTAACACCATTGATTGCGGTTTTCCCCGTCCACTTTATACCGAAAGTGTCGCTTCGTATCTTGGCAGCAAGGTGGTGAAGGTACTTACGGGACAGCGACGTGTGGGAAAAAGTTATATATTGCGTCAAACTGCTATGCATCTTGTGCAACAGGGTGTCAGCAGCAATAACATTGTCTTTATCAACCGTGAACTGACGGCGTTCGATTTTATAGAAAACTATAAGGATTTGGATAATTTTATCCGTCTGTACCGGGAGGAATTAAAACCTGAAGGACGAATCTACATCTTTATAGATGAAGTGCAGGATATTGATGGTTGGGAACGTGTAGTCAACTCGTTGTCTCAAGATTATACTGAAGATTACGAGATATTTATCACAGGTTCTAATTCTAAGATGTTCTCTGGAGAATTATCCACTCTTCTATCTGGTAGATATGTGGAATTTCACATATTCCCTTTGTCTTACGGGGAATATGCAAGCATTCATCAGCTCCCTGTCGGCAGAGAGAGTTATTTGAAGTATATGGCTGATGGAGGTTATCCGGAACTCGTGCATTTCCAGTCTTCCGATGTGAAACGTAACTATATTTCGGGATTGAAGGATACTGTATTACTGAAAGACATCATACGCAGATATACGATTCGCGATGTAAGATTGCTCGAAGATTTGTTTGCCTATCTGGTTAATAATTCTTCCAATCTTCTTTCTGTTGCCAATATTACCAACTTCATAAAAAGTAAAGGGCGCAAGACTTCGTATGATACAGTATCTCTATATTTGGGCTATATAGAAGAAGTTTATCTTGCACATCGTGCTTTGCGCTATAATATCAAAGGGAAGGAGATTCTTTCTGGCAGTTGTAAATATTATATGAACGATTTGTCGTTCAAAAATTATCTCTATGCCGGATTCGGATATGGAGCGGGGTATCTGTTGGAGAATCTCGTTTATCTGGATCTGTTACGTCATGGATATGATGTATATGTGGGGAGTATTAAGGATAAAGAGGTTGATTTCGTTGCCATCAAGAACGATCGTATTATCTATGTACAAGCCACTTATATGCTTGTAGATGAGCAGACGATAGAGCGTGAATATGCTCCGTTGGAAAGTATAGCAGATAACTATGAAAAAGTTGTAGTATCGCTTGACGATCTTAAGTTGCCTTCTCGCAAAGGCATTACGCATGTAAGGGCATGGGAATTGTCGCAGATGCTATAGTATGATTTAACACTTCTTGTAGGAAAATTGAGATAAAAAAGGGTGCGTCATAAATACATGACACACCCTCTCGTTTTAATTATTTTCCGATGCTTATGAAATATCATCCAGAAAACGGGTTAGCACGTTATGAGTGATTATTTCACCTCAATGTGCTTAACATCGTCTTTCTTTTCTTCCTTGGCCACCTTAGGTATCTCAATCTTTAAGACACCATCGCTGACCTCAGCAGAAATCTTCTCTTGATTAGCATTCTCTGGCAGAGCATAACTCTGAGAATAGTTGCTGTAAGAGAATTCACGACGCAAGTAATGCTCCTCCTTCTTTTCCTCCTTCTTCTCGTCCTTGTTCTCGATAGATACATTCAGATAACCATCCTTGTCAATGTTCATCTTGACCATATCTTTCTTCAAACCAGGAGCTGCAATCTCCATCGTATAAGCGTTTTCATCTTCCTTGACATTAACTGCAGGAGTGGTGGCGTTCATATGTGGCATCAAGCTTGTATCAAAGAAATTGTCATTAAACCAATTGTTCAACCAATTTGAAACACTGTTATTTCTACGAGCTAACAACATAATGAAAAACCTCCAAATTTTATTTTTCTCGTCCTCTCTTCGCCTCTCGGCTCTGTCGGGATTTCTAATTGTTTATTATATTTATCCTTTTAAATAATGATTGCTTCGGCTTTCGAGGCTCAAGGATTTCAAGAAACCCTCAAATATCATTGCTTAGGGTTCTGATCGTTCCCCTTGCCCTTTCGGCTTCCGCTTTCACTCTATAGATGAGCAAGTTATGTGCCAATTCTATCTGTCTGTTTGGAGTGAACAGATATTGATAAAAATGGCAAAAGACTTTGCAAAACTGACATCAAAATATAATTAATTTAAACTTAGCAGTCAGAATTGACATGAAAGTATAATTCATTTTCACGATTCATACATACGGATAGCTTGAAATGCTGTTTTTCGATTTAGTTTTCCAAATTATTTCTCTTTGATGAATATTGGATTATATCTTTGCTTCTCATCATAATATCATCCATGTAGATTGTCAGGATATGAAAGGAGTGGATATTACAGGGGAATGTTCCAGTACACTCGATTATTTTACAGAGGTAAAGGATGCAAGCATTGATAACAAAGCTAACGAGGAATTGATTCGCATGATAGTGTCAGAGAATTAGGAAAAGGGAGAGTAACTGGTAGCTGGTGAAAAAAGTGGAGGATAATGATTTGAATTTATATTTGGCTAATTCGGATTTTCTTTGTAATTTAGCAGCGCAAAACGTAAAGCACGTGGAAATATGGCAAAAATAGCAAATTTTTATCCTGTAGGAATACAGACTTTCTCGAAGATTCGTGAAGCCAATTATCTCTATGTCGATAAGACTAAATACATCGTGGATTTTCGTGAGAAAAAGATGAAGTATATCTTTCTGAGTCGCCCAAGGCGATTCGGAAAATCCCTTTTTGCCTCTACTCTCCAAGCTTATTTTGAGGGAAGAAAGGAACTTTTCGAAGGATTAGCCATTGCCGATTATGAGAAGGAATGGATCAAGCATCCAGTGCTTCATTTCGACTTGAGCGGTGCCAAACACATGAGCGTGGAGCAATTGGAAAGATATTTGGCTGATATGCTTGAAGAGCAGGAAACTCGCTGGGGATACAAGACACATCAGGTGGATGCAAATCTCCGTTTGAAAGATCTGGTGAAGAAGGCATACGAGCAGACGAGCGAAAAGGTGGTGGTCATCATTGATGAATATGATGCCCCTCTGCTGGATGTAGTGCATGAGAAGGAGAATTTGCAACTGCTTCGTCGTATCATGCAGAATTTCTATAGCCCATTGAAGAAGCTCGATCCATACTTAGAGTTTACCTTTATCACAGGTATCACTAAATTCTCGCAGTTCAGCATCTTCAGCGAACTCAACAACCTCGACAATATCAGTCTGTACGACCAGTATTCGGCAATCTGTGGCATCAGCAAGACAGAACTAACCACACAGATAAAACCAGATGTAGAGGCATTGGGCGAAGCACTTGGTATGACGTATGAGGAATGCCTGGCAGAGCTGACACGATTCTACGACGGCTATCATTTCAGCAAGAATTCAGAGGATGTCTTCAATCCGTTCAGTCTGGTAAAGGCTTTGAATGCACGTGACATTGCTCCATATTGGTTTGGTTCCGGCACTCCATCCTTCCTATTGAAACTATTAGATAAATATCATGTCAATCTTTCTACATTGGAAAGTCAGGAGACGGTATTGAGTTCCTTCGACCAATCTACAGAGGAAATGACAGATGCCTTGCCATTGCTTTATCAGAGCGGCTACCTGACCATTAAGAAATATGATCCGATGTTTCAGGAATATACTTTAGGCATTCCAAACAGGGAGGTATGTAATGGTTTGCTCAATTCCTTGATTCCTCATTATGTCAACCCTCGCCGTTCCGATAATGATGCCTTCCTCTTAGGATTCTGCAAGGCGGTTTATCGCAATGATATTGAGGCGGCATTGGAACACATGCGCACCTATATGGCTACGATACCATACGGTTTGGAAAATCATAGCGAGAAGCATTATCAGACCATTTTCTATCTGATGTTCAGCTTCCTCAATATCTATATCCGTACGGAAGTGAAGAGTGCCATCGGCAGGGCTGATGCCGTGATGCACATGCCTGATACAATCTACGTCTTCGAACTGAAAGTAGATAAGAGTGCCGAGGAGGCATTGACCCAGATAGATGAAAAAGGCTATATGCTCCCTTACCATTCTGAGGGCAAGCGACTGGTAAAAATCGGCATCAGCTTTGACAGTACCCAGCGTACCATCAGTGAATGGAAAATAAAGGAAGACTAAAAAAGTAATCCGAAACAGAAGTCATATCAGCTATCTGTTTCGGATATTTTGATTACTTTTATTGATAAATTATATCGCCTTTACTTTTACATCATCCAAGAGGAGGCGGTTCTTGCCTTGCCCCTTTCCTTTCAGACCGCTATTCCAAGCTACACCTCCCACAAATAATAACTGGGTTTCCTTGGTGGCTCCCTTGATGTGGAAAGTGAATGTGGCTCCTGGCTGTATCCAAGGATTGTAGTCTTCCCCGTTTTCATTCTTGGAAGAATTTGGATAAACCGTGATATCGAATGTGGCTGCCTTATAAGTTTTCTCATTCACTGTCATATCTACCAAATCCTGACCGACGATTGTTCCAGGTCCCTCAATCATCACTCTCATGACACCATCATCCTTGGCTCCACCTTTGGAGACATAACCAATACTCTTGAATGTAACTTCCACGTCGGTAGTTCCCTCAATGGTGCTCAATTTTGGAGACAATACATCACCAGCTACATTCGTCTTGCCTAATTTCAGATACCCCAGACCTCCATATAAACAAGGATTTGAAGTGGCAAGAGTGGTCCAGCCATGTGATAATTCTTCTTCAGTCCATACGGCGATGCCTTGTTCCGGATAGTTGTAGTAGTAGTCCTCTTTACCTTCCTGCATCCAGTCGAAGCGATCGTTGAGATAGATGCCAGCATTGGCTTGGGTAATGATGGTTGAACTCGTGACGGAAGCATATTCTCCCACACCTGTACAAGTGAGGATGGCAGAGCGGGTATCATCAGTGTTCTTCTCAAGAGAGAGATAGATGCTGTCTGTACCGCAGGAATCAATCTTAATCCAGGTAGGCTGCTGGTTCATCTCGTCTTTCAGCAGAGTAGTCCATTCTATGTTATGGCTCACAGGCACCTTGAGTTGACCTCCTGTGGCAAGTACCTTATAGCCATTCTCGGCATTGGCAATTGTGACAGCTGGAATATCGGCAGCCTGGTCTATTGTGTAGGGAACGTCCTGTTTCTGACCATCTACAGTGAATATCAAACGTGCAGAGCGGGATGTGAACTCGGTATTTTTATCCACCCAAAAGCGAAAGATGCCATCAGCACTTCCTTCATTGGCGAAGAGATGTATCCATTGTGCATCCTCAGGATTTTCCAGCTGGATATTCCAGTCTTTGTTAGAACGGATGATGACTTTCGCCAGTTTTGACTTAGAAATACCAGCTGCAGGTACGTTTACCTGTGTCTGTTCGGTTTCCATTTTGAAATAGCATGCTTCATCATTGTCGCTTGCGCAAGAAGCAAATAGTATCATTGCCAGGGAAAAGGCAAAGGGGAAACAGCTGGATATGATATTTTTTCTCATCATGATTTTCGATTTTACGTTTATTCTTTATTTCTCTATGGCTTTTTTACTCCACCAGACCGGGGTTTTCATATCGTTCTCACCACCCATTCTCTGGAGGGCTTCATCAGCATGTACTCTATTGGTAGCTATGGTAGTGCTTGGATATGCAAATCGGGTAGGAAGAATCATATCGTTATAAACGCAACCGCTTCCTATTGTGAGTTTTGGATATTCGGTACGTCGGTATTCATGCCAGTCTTCCATTCCTGTCCAGAAGAGAGCCAGATATTTTTGATTACCAATCAGTTCGCACTTTGCCTCTTGTGTGTTAGCCTGATCCCATGATGCTAATCCTGAATTGAGGAATGTCTGGATTCCTTCTGTTGTGATTGCTAATGTAGGATCTACAGGAGATGCGAAGTCAGACCATTTCTGGAGTGATGCTGTGATGGCTTTTTCATAGTGAGTCTTGGCGACAGTTTCTCCTCCTGGAATCAGTCCCTTGAGTGCTGCCTCGGCAAGGATAAACTCCACCTCTGCATAGTCCATAAACCATTCATCGCAGTTGTTCCTGCAGAGAAGTTTATAGTTCAGGTAGGCTGCATTCTTGTCGCCATTATTTGATTCTTCACCCATCGTTGCTCCGGCAATAGTACCTGCCCAATATTCCCTTTTCTTTCTTCCGATGATAGGCAGACGAGGGTCTGTATATAGGTCAACCTTGGTATTAGTTGCATCCTTGATGACCATCATCTTAATCATCTGTTCAGTCAACTTATAGCTGCCTGTTGTAAAGGATGATTCAGTGTAGTTGGCATTATCAAATTCGCTTGTATATGGAGCGATGCCGGTATAATGTACAGTGGCATTGTCTTCATTGCCTTCGAAAATAGGATAAGTCTCTTGACTGTGTACGATTTCAGTTATCTTCTGAGCCACATTGTGAGTGCCATCCACGATGGTTTCTTTTCGTCCACTGATACGGCACAACAGTCTGAGATAGAGAGAATTGTTGAACTTTTGCCATTTAGTCATGTCGAAGTTGTACATCCCATCCAACTTTCTGTTTTTCTCTTCTACGTAGGGTTTAGAAGCATAGATGCGGTTTGCCTCTTCCAGTTCGGCACACATCTGTTGATATACGTTTTCCTGAGAATCGAACACCGGTTGCTTGATTCCCTCTTCCGCCATGAAAGCCTCCTTGTAAGGAATATCTCCATAGATATCAGTGAGGTTTGACATGAACAGAACCTTCATGGTAAGACCCACTGCCTGAAGATAAGAAGCACCTTGAGCCTCTGCCAACTTGATCATGTTGACATCATTGCTGGCATATCTTAAATAGGTATTCCAAAGAGCCTTCCAGTTCTGGTCTCCTATAAAGTAGCGATGTTCCTGACGGGTGGTTCCGCCAGTATGGGCTGTATGCTGAATGAGTTCATCACACCAAAACCAGGAATAATATGTAAAGAAGTTTGCACTTCCATAGAGAGTTTGCTCAAACATAGCGGAAGCTTCCAATTTGCCGCTCGACACCGTTATCTTGTTAGGATTCGTATTGGTCTCGTCAAAATTATCTGTACAGCTTGCCATAGCAAGCATGCATGCTGCTAAACCGCAGAAATATATATTCATTTTCTTCATAATCAACTTATTGTGTTAGAATGATAATTTTACGTTAACGCCGTATGAACGGGTCATAGGATACGACATAGTTTCGATACCGGAATGAACATCGCCGCCATTTACCATTCCCACCTCTGGGTCGTATTGTGGGAAACTGGTCAGACAGAACAGGTTGGTGGCATAAGCTCCAATCTGGGCAGACTTCACAGGACAGTTTTTCTTACTGAGCCATGTCTTAGGCAACTGCCAGTCGAGTCGTACCATCTTCAATTTGAGGAATGATGTATTGAACGTATTTTCCTCGGTGTTGTTTCGGTTCCAGACATAAGAGTTGTAATAGGTCTGTATATTGTCCACGATGGTAGTATTCTTGTGATAATTGCCATCCGCATCCTTGTACACACCATCTACAACAAGGCCATCGTATCTGCCTTCAAGTGAGTTCTTTAACTTTCCTTGATAGGAGAGAGCAAAGTTGGTAACCGAGAAGCAATGACCTCCATATTGGGCAGAAAATACCATGGCCAAGGTGAGATTCTTATATCTGAAGGTTTGAGTCATTCCGGCTTTCCAGTCAGGATCAACCTTACCGATACAGCGGGTAGGGCTAGTATCCAGCATAGGGTAACCATTCTTATCAATCAGTTTCATACCGGAACAGTCAATCTGGTTGCCGTTTTCATCTGTATAATAAGAACCCTCCGGTGCGCGCTGGTACCCCCTTCCGTAGATGTAGTTCATCTGCTGACCTACGTAGGAATATACATATACGCGGCTTCCGATTGTTGTTCCCATACTGGTCTGCAACGGGGTTTGCGGATCCCAGTCGTCTTGCAGCGAAACCAGCTTGTTCCAGTTTTTAGACCAGTTCATGTCTATGTTCCATGAAAAGTTTCTGGTCTTTACCGGTGTGCCGGAGAGAGACAGTTCAATACCCTGGTTCGTAATTTTACCAGCATTGATTTTGTATCCTGTAGCACCTGTAATCTGATCGGCAGAAACAGTAAGAATTTGGTTTGTTGAAGCTGTGTGGTAGGCAGTAAAGTCGAATCCCAAGCGTCCATTGAACATCTTTCCTTCGAATCCTGTTTCCCAACTTGCTACATTCTCCGGTTTCAGATTAGCGTCAGGAATGGTACCCTGCATGGTATAGCTTCCCGGGTATGAGGTGGATGAATAATATCGGTCAAGGGAATAAGGTGATGTATCATTACCTACATTCGCCCAAGAAAGGCGATATTTCAGCATATTCATCCAATGAGCCTTGTCCTGCAGGTTGAACACTCTGTCGAGAAGGATGCTGGCTGATACGGAAGGATAGAAGAAAGAGCGGTTGCTCTTGCTGAGCGTACTCGACCAGTCGTTGCGTGCTGTCAGATCCAGATAGTATGTGCCGTCCCAACTCATTTCAGCATAACCATAAAAGCTGTTTACAATCTTCTTCGTTTTATTGGCGTAGATATCCGGAATTTCTCCAGACGGCAGGTTGGTAATGTTGTATACGCCATCCATCTGAAGTTTATTGAGAGTGATGTCTGTGCGTCGGTACTTGCGCTCGAGACTGTTTCCACCAAAGGCTGCCGTCAGTCCGAAACGGTCTTCAAGCCAGTTGTTTTTATACTGCAACAGGAAGTCATGATTCAGAATATAGGAACGGGTGCTCTGTTCGCGATAGAATCCTGCCTGATAGTTGGGAGTGTACCAAGGTTTTCTCTGGGTACGCCAGTCGTTAGTTATGTCGATAGCAGAACGCAAGTTGAGTGTCAGTCCATTGAGAATTTTGATATTTACCTGTGCATTTCCGTAAATGCGATTACGATCGAGCGTATTGATCTCTTCGTATGCTGTACGGTAAGGGTTGTACGAGTCGTTAGCAGGATAAACAAGACTATTACCATGGGTGCCATCGGTATTGTTGTAGTTCTCTGCATTGTACCTGCCCTGGAAATATTCATCTTTCCATGCCTTGATAGGATTATTGTTGTATCCCCATACTAAGGCATACATCGGACTCTGTGCGCTATATCCACTGATAGGCAGATTGTCGCTGGACTTATGGTTATAGTTGACATTGGCTGTCAGCTTGATACTCTTGTTGATGGGAGTCTCGAAAGCCAGCGAAACTGAGTTCTGACGATAACCTGTGTTTGGTGTAATCCAGGTGTTTCGGGTGTCATTGATGGATGCTCTTGCCGATGTACCTCTACCATTACCTCCAGCTATACTAATGGTGTTTTTCCAGGTCACACCTGTTTGGAAGAATCCGGTATACCAGTCGTCCGCATATACCCATGGCAGTTTTTCATAGGTACCAGTTTCCCAGTTTTTAGACATATACTGGTATCTCATCTTGCTGGTATCAAATTTCTCTCCGAAAGCATAACGGGAAATATTGCGGTATGTAGCAATACCATCGGGAGCTTCGTTGGCATCCAGTGTCCAGAAGCAGAATGGACTTAATCCATTGTCACTTCCGGCGCCATATTCTTTCTGAAAATCAGGCCAATAACTGGCATAATCAAGTGTGACTGAAGAATTGAGTGTTACCCCGATACCCTTTTTGGTACTTCCTTTCTTGGTTGTGATGACTATAGCTCCATTACCTGCCAGCGAACCATACAGGGCAGTAGCTGCAGCTCCTTTCAGAACGGTAACTGATTCGATATCGTCTGGGTTAAGATCAGCAAGACTGCTTCCGAAATCTACCGGAGCATCACCATTGGCATAGTTGGCACCACTTCCAGTAGTTGGTGAGCCGGCATCCATCGGTATTCCATCAATGACGATGAGCGCGCTATTGTTGCCGTAGTTGAGCGAATTGTCACCTCTCAGCGTGATTCTCATGCTTCCTAACGGACCGGTACCTGCACCGACCATAGACAGGCCAGCTACTTTACCAGCCATGTTATCCAGCCAGTTTCCACTAACCGTACTGGTCAGTTCATCGTTATTGATTGTTTTCACAGAGTAACCTAATGCCTTTTCCTTGCGTGAGATACCCAAAGCTGTTACCACCACTTCATGGAGCGACTGGTTAGTGAAAGACTCTTTATTATCTTTTGCTACTTTTATTTTTTTGATGTTCCCTTCTGCTCCTACAATTGAGTCACGTGGAGCCATCTGTGCCATTGCGGGAGTAAGACCTCCCATGGAAACAAGGGCAAGACAGCCCAAACTCTTTTTAAAATGTCTCATATCTTCTTGAATTTATGTGCTACATTATCTGATATTTACGTTGAATGCTTTTGGTCTTTTCATTTCTTCCGTATAGACATGACCAAAGTTGTCAGTTACCTTGATCTTTATTGTACTGTTGCTTTTCGAAGCCTTTGCTTTGAAAAGGTGTGCAGTAGGGGTGGATGGGAAGGTAACCTTTGCTTTACCTCCAGCATTGATGCGCTTGGCATCGTAAGAAATAATGTGAAGCGGATCATAACCTTCCATGCGGGTTACCTCAAGCGGTTTTCCTTCTTCGGTTACTTCTATCTTCCAGTCAGGCTGATAATTCCAAATATTCAGCAGGATTTCATTATTGCTTTTCTTTACATCATATCCCTGTGCATATATCTTCATATCTTCTTGATATTTAGGAGCATATACTTCTGGAGCAATGTAAGTAGTGTTGAGATCGTAGGCTCTGAATTGGTATTTTTTATCAAAACCGCTACTTTTATAATACCATTCTGCCAGTTTGCCGTTCCACAGATATACGCCATAACCTCCTGGAGTTCCGTCGGTACAAGTATTATTGCCAGACAGTTTACCCGTCCACCACCATGTAGCACAGATAGCAGCAGTATTGTGTTCACGGATATTGTTTCGCTTTTGAACATTATAGTTGACATGTGTATGTCCGGAAAGGAAGTGGACATTGGAGAAATCTGCAAACAGGGTTTCTATCTCACCCGTGTTTTGCAGGTTATCATCATCAATTTCCTGATTACCACCCAGTTTTGGATTACCATAGAGAGGAGCATGGGTAGCTACCATGATAGGGGTGTTCTTATCCTGGATGGAAGCAAGGTCTTTCTTCAGCCATGCGAGTTCCTCCGGAATGACAGTTTCATTATAATTGCGCTTTCCGATGGTTCCCTGCGATGCACCAGCATTAAGATATTGTATGTCATCAATAATAATATAATGTACATTACCGGCATTGAAAGAATAATATACCGGTCCGCAGATCTTAATCCATTCATCTTCAGCCTTTCTGTCGTCAGGGAAGTAAGGATCGTTGTCGTGATTTCCCATGCAATGGAAGAAAGGAATCTCTATTTTCTGCAGTTCCCGGAAAGTTTCCTTGATGCCATAATTGTTGGAATACCAGAATCCGTCCCAACTCTCATCCCCCAGGCTGATGCCATAAACTTTATATCCCTGAGCACGCAATTCCTGAGCGGTCTGGTTGATATCAGCAGCTACACTTTCAAACTGGTTGATATCATTATTGCGTTTTGCCAAATGGAAGTCAGCCATGGCAAGGACAGCGTGTTTCTGATTATCAACCTTGTTGAGCGAGAAATCTATCTTTTCAGTTGTTTTAGTATCTTTGCTGGAAAGATGCTTGAAAAACTGTGGCAGGTTTCCTACCATGGTTGCTTCATATCCGGATGGGATAGAAACGAAGACATAGCCATATTTCTTTTTTGACAGGAAACTGTATTCGCCTTTGTCGTTGGTTTTCACAACTTCCACACCGTCAGAAACCACAGCATTGGCAATAGCCTTACCTCCACAGGTAACTTTACCCGTAATATTGCTCTGTTCTTTCTTGTGATTGCTGAACCCTTCAATATCAGCGTTGATGCTCTTTTCCGAGCAAGCTGTCATAGGTAAGGACAATGCTATAGACAGCAATAATGTTACAAAATTTTTCATTTTAATACCGTTAAATATTTCAGGTGCAAAATTATAGCGATATTATTTCAGCCCAGTTACTCTCTGATGAATATAGGATAACATCTCTGTTACAATCCGTTCATAGGTGTTACGAAGGTGTGATAACATTGAAGTATATGATAGAGACATGGATTATCTGAAAAGCCAGACAAAGTCATTTATTCAAGATTCTTAAAAGCATTGGCAGATTTTATTGGTCTTCTTTAAATTTTATCTAACAGGAGGAATCTTCCTCCTGTTAGATAAAATTTAAAACTTAATATATTTCTGCATTTTTAAAGCTATAGTTATGTTTGTCCAAAGTCCGGACATTGATAAGTGCATACTCTGCAGAGAACTTTAAGTTTTTTGTTAAATAGTTATCTGCTCCTGCTTCATAAAAGGTCTTGGCACTGTTCCTTTCATCATTATTGCGATATCCTTATAGTGATAATCGGCTGATTTTCCCTAATAATGCTTCGCCCCACGCCATGAAGGATGCTATTGGAGTTCCACCTGATAGACTTTGCAGTTATGTCAGCTGAGCGTGACGTAAGTGCATTGTCCCTCAGTCGGAAGGTGCCCACGAAACGACATCCGGTATCTTACAAACTGAGTAGGTGGGACGCAAGCGATTCCCACTTAATCAGTTTGACACTACTGCATGTCCATTCGTCGAGAAGGGCACTGGCTCACAGCATCAACCTTCATTTTCCCTCCCTTCCACCTTATTATAATATCCTGGTCTTCCTCTTTTAAATGTATTCATGTGGACGTGAATACATATATACATGGATAGGTGTGTACGTGTACACATATATACAACTTAAATCCTCATACCATAATGAGTAGCTGCCTTTATAGATTTGCATTTTTATAAACAAGATGATAATGCTTCGCCCCACGCCATGAAGGATGCTACTGGAGTTCCACCTGATAGACTTTGCATTTATGTCAGCAGAGCATGACGTAAGTGCAAAGCCCCTCAGTCGGAAAGTGCCCACGAAACGACATACGGTAGCTTACAAACTGAGTAGGTGGGACGCAAGCGCTTCCCACTTAATCAGTTTGACACTACTGCATGTCCATTCGTCGAGAAGGGCACTGGCTCACAGCATCCTCCTTCATTTTCCCTCCCTTCCACCTTATTAGAATATAATGCATTTCGTTTTTATAGGCATTCTGTCATTTCTCCTTCTAAAATGTATTCATGTGGATGTGAATACATATATACATGGATAGGTGTGTACGTGTACACATGAATACAACTTGAAGCCCTCATACCATGATGAGTAGCAGGCCTTTATAGATTTGCATTTTTATAAACAAGATGATAATGCTTCGCCCCTCGCCATGAAGGAAGCTACTGGAGTTCCACCTGATAGACCTTGCATTTATGTCAGCAGAGCATGACGTAAGTGCAAAGCCCCTCAGTCGGAAGGTGCCCACGAAACGACATGCGGTTGCTTACAAACTGAGTAGGTGGGACGCAAGCGATTCCCACTTATTCAGTTTGCCACTACTGCATGTCCATTCGTCGAGAAGGGCACTGGCTCACAGCATCAACCTTCATTTTCCCTCCCTTCCACCTTATTATAATATCCAGGTCTTCCTCTTTATAAGCATTCTGTCTTTCCTTATAAATCTTTCGGCTTTCCTTCTTTATAATCTTCGCCCACGCCATAGTCCAGTAAGCATGAACAGTTAGCCAGGGTGTTGTTCTTTCGCAGGCCGATTTTATCGACTTACGAAGGAACAGTACGCTGACTTTTAAAACTGTTGATACTTGCTTGGACTATTCCCACCCGGCTTTTCTATCCCTGCAGTCATTCCCTGTTATACTTTTTCTTCTTACTGAAACCAGAAGTCTTTGCTTCCGTATCGTCTTTGGGATTTCGGGATTCTTTTTCTGCAAAGTTATCGCGTATCTGGCAAATAGCAAGTCGTGATTCGGTAACAATCTTCCTTTTCCATGAAACATGCAAAAGAGTATTCTTCCCATCAGACTTGCCTTATTGCCTTGTACGCACTTTGAAAAGCAGAAAAAGCTTCCCGATCCCAAGTCCGAAAGGACTTAACGAAAGGGAGAAAAAATTTAGAGACTATGGCAAAAGATTTCAACAATCGCCTGATTACTCCAGAATTGGAGAAGGCAATGCAGGACTATCCGCTCTATTCCCAGGATAGCAAGAAGAAGGATGCAGTTTGCATCGCAGTGTTTTTCATCGGCAACGCTCGCTGGTACATTCTTGAAGGACAGCGAGAGAATGATGATTTTGTGCTCTTTGGCATCGTTGTAGGTCTGGCTGAGACTGAGTACAGCTACATTTCTGCCAATGAAATGGCAAGTGTGGAACTGGACGCAACCAAGTTCGGACTCGGCATAGTCAGAGTGGAGCAGAGAAAGCCATTCCAACCATGTCAGCTTTCTGAAATCATTGACAGAGAGTTGCAGTCTTTCCTCAGCAGACTCTACGATTGAAAACATTTTTCTCGGTGGGTAGTGGCTGATGGCAGCTACTTGCCAAGCAACAACAATTAAAGCTATGAACATGGTACAGGTTTATATCAAGGGACAGGAGGATAAGGAGTTGAGCAGCTTTTTGCGCTATTATCCGGTACGTATCAAGAACATCGGTATGGATGCTTTCTTCGACCGCCAGGTTATCTATGATTTCAAGGATGGTCGAAACCATGCTGATGTGGCGAAGTGCGTGGCAAAGATGCTTGTCAAGAAGTTTGGTCGCAAGGTTCGCAGCGTGGTTTTCTCCTGCGTTCCTGCAAGCAGTCAGGAGCGTAACGAGGCACGCAACAAGAATTTCTCCGAACTTGTCTGCAAGTTTTCAGGAGCAATCAACGGCTTTTCTCATGTCAAGGTTGTTGGCGAACGTACCGCAGTTCATGGCACAAAGGTCAAGAAGGAAGAGCGAGCAAAGCGCTTGAAGGAAAAGAATAATATAGAGGTGGATGCTAACTTCTTCAAAAACAAGATAGTCTGCATTTGGGACGATGTGGTCACTACCGGCACTTCATTCTGTGCCTACACCGCACAATTGGAACAAGTAGGGGCGCACGTAACAAACGGCATTTTCCTCGGCAAGACATCATATAAATATGTACAGCAATGAAAAGAAATAACATGACAAAGTTTGATAAGGCTGTTTCGGCAGCCTTTACTGGTCATCGCTTTTACAACTTCTCACAGCAGGAGGTTATAAGAGAGCGATTGACCAAAGCCATCCTCGAAGCTTATGAGCATAGCATCAGTAATTTTATTTCGGGATTCGCCATCGGTATTGACTTGATGGCAGCCCAGATTGTGCAGTCTCTGAAACCTTCCTGTCCAGGAATGACGCTTACCGCTGCCATTCCTTTCAGAGGTCAGGCTGATAGGTTCAAGCCCGGCGACAGGATGGCTTATGATGGATTGATGGCTTCAGCAGATGAGGTGATCATCCTTTCAGAATACTATTACACCCGATGTTTTCTTGACCGAGACGAGTTCATGGTTGAGAATGCATCCCTCCTCATTGCCTTCTATGATGGGAGAGAGAAGGGTGGAACCTACTACACTTTCAAGAAAGCCAACTGTTTGGGCATTCCGGTTGTGAATATATATTGAATAACTCGCTAAATATCAAGCTTATGAATGAATTTGTTGACATCATCGTTATCTACGTCATTTTCCGTGCCATCTTCGCCTTCCTGGGCGCATGGTGGCATGGAGATGGACGCAACGATTTCAGACGAGACCGATAAAAGGATTGGTCTCAATAGTTTTGTGTACTATTACTCAATTTCCTATATGAGTATTATTCCAGTTTCCATCCGCAATCACCATGGTAAATCATCTGTCGGGTCATTCCACCATCTATGCAGATGTTCTCGCCTGTGATGAAACCTGCCTTTTTGGAACAGAGGAAAAGTACCATGTTGGCAATGTCGAGAGGATTGCCGACACGTCCTGCCGGTTGCTGATAGGCATCGGGACCCTCATATACTTTATAGTCCGTATCTATCCATCCAGGAGAGATGGAATTGACACGAGCCTTGCCTGCAAGACTGACGGCAAGGGCATGTGTGAGTGCTGCAATACCGCCTTTCGCAGCCGTGTAGCTTTCTGTCTGAGGCTGACTCATGCGGTCGCGAGAAGATGAAATATTGACGATGGAAGCTCCTTCTGCAAGATGATCCTTCAGGAGTTTTACCATGTAGAAAGGCGCAGTTACACCCACTTTGAGCGCATACTCAAATTCTTCGTATGAGCATTCGTCAATGCCTTTCATCAGAGGTAGGGCATTGTTCACTATGAAATCAACCTTGCCGTATTTTTCGATTACAAGTTTCGTGAACTCCTCAATAGCATACCTGTTCGAGAGGTCGCCAACAAAGTGATCCAGTCCTTCTTGCTTGTCGATGACTTCTACCAGAGCTCCTTGCTTTCTGAATTCTTCGGCAATACATTTGCCAATGCCTTGTGCGCCACCTGTCACGATGACTACTTTATCTTTGTATTCCATTATTTTCATTTGTTTTTCAGATGAAACTCCTTCCTTGTCTTAGCCATTGCTTCCGTAGCCCTGTCATGGGTTTCTATCAGAAGTGGGCTTTTGTGATATTGTACGATTTTGACTCCGACAGAGTTGTGCCTTTTCTTTTCCTCAATGCATTGAACTATCAAGTCCGGATTAGCTGACTTTGATGTTGGAGCCTTGTCAAAATTCTGAATATAGGCAGCGTTGGTCAGGAAGAGAACGTCGGAACCTTCCGGGATTTCCTGCATTACCTTAATCATGAGTGTTAGCATCATTCGGAACTCTGTGGTGTGTAGGTCGCTGATTACATCACGGCTGATGATGCTGTCGTTGTTCTCAATCACAACGGCAGCACCACCAGCTCGCTCTTTATGGCCATAATCACATGAGCCACCTATCCAAACGTAATATGTAGATGTGTCTTGTGTCATAATTATTTTATCTTCAACGTCCGCAGATATTCCTTCTGCTCGGGCGTGATTCTGTAGCTCTCGATGGCCTTCTGGATGGTCTTGTTGTGCGTCCAGGGAGCAAGGCAGCGTTGCTCGATGTAGGGAATCGTTGCGTCCCATTGCTTGGTAAGAGCCGTGGCGAAGAACCAAGCAACCATCATCTTTACGTAATACTCTTCGCTCCTTACTGATGCAGGAATTTCAAGATATTCTGCCTTGAAGTCTTTATCCAGGTAATGAGACATAAGTGTCTCTATTCCAAAGCGGCAAATATAAATGTGTGATGATTTACTCCAAGTCTTGATCTTCGCCAACAGTTCCTTCTTGTGTTTGGCAAACACCTTCGGAGACATGATGTCGCAAACTGCCCAGTTGTCCACGAATGGCAGGAATCTGTCTGTAAGACGGATGCATTCTTCGTAGTCCTTCACCTCGGAAATGAGAAGACCATGAAGCATATTCTCATCGTGGTATTCGTGAGGAAGCTGATGAAGGAATTCCTCGCATTCAGCCTCCTTTGTAAATACTTTTGCAAACTTGCGAAGCACAGGAACACGAATGCCTATGAAACTCTCCATAGGCACTCCCGGTGTCAGTTTGGCTTGGAAAGCAGCATACTGCTTATCCTGCATGGCGAACAGTCTTTCTTGAAGTGAAGTCATAAATTCTTTGTTTTATAATGCAACATAGAAGGAGCAATTGCCTCTTTATTCCATTCTGCCATATTTCATTTCCACGCCCTCCTTATCATACTGCTTGCGCTTGCCGGTTGGAGGCTCAGTAAGCGTGATGCGAACTACAGCCGTGCGTGATAGGGAACGGGCGATGCTCTGGTCGAAAGCATCCATGTGGTGAGGAAGAAAACGCTCACAGATTAGTCGGAGACCATGAATCTTCTCTGCTTCAGCTGTCACGATTTCTGCCTTGCCGAATGCAATGGCTGATTTGAATTGCAGGGTGAAACTGCCGTCCTTCGGACCAACCGTAGGCGCACAACGGGTTACGGCTGAAAGGCAAACCTCAGGATGAGTCTTGATTGCCTCCAACTTCTTGCCTTCCAAGGCACCATGAAAATACCAGTTCACATCATCATCTGATGCAAGTGAAAGAGGTAAACCGTAAGGCTTGCCGTCTTCGTCAATAAAACTGACAGTTATATACGGAGCCTTGTGCATTACTTCCAATGCCCATAGACTATCCATTGCTCTTGATTCTTTTCTCATTTTTATCCAATTATTTTATATCTGTTATACTAAACACCTTTACCATATCAGAAAAGATACATCTTTCTTGCTATATATATGATCATTTAATATTACTTCTAATGTCTTGATTTGGCTCTGGTTCCGCAGCCATCATTGGCTGTTCCTCAGGAAGTATGTATCTACTGCTGATGTGGAGACCAGAATCATTGTTCGCTTCTATCTCTCCACGCAGTCGTT